>CABUZF010000007.1 GCA_902495985.1 uncultured Collinsella sp. | reverse complement strand
TATAGCATTGGCTTTTGCCGTGGCGGCAAATTGAGCTTGCCTGACTGGGGGCGACGGTGAAGGGTCTTTATCGTCGTCTCATTGGATTACATCAAAAAGGGGAGTTGCGTGGCTATCCACATTGTCGAAGAGGCGAATCGTTGCCTAGGTTGCAAAAGGGCGTTCTGCCAGCTTAAAGGCTGCCCGGTTCAGACACCTATCCCGCAGGTCATTGACCTGTTCAAACAGCGTCGTCTGGAAGAGGCGGGCGAGCTGCTGTTCCAGAACAATCCCATGAGCGCGGTCTGCTCCATGATCTGCAACCATTCGGGCCAGTGCGAGGGCGCGTGCATCCAGGGCCGCAAGGGCACACCGGTGCATTTTTCGAGTATCGAGAACTATATCTCGACTGCATATTTGGACCGCAAGGAGTGGAAGCCCGCGCCGTCGTGCGGCAAGCAGGTTGCCGTGGTCGGTTCCGGTCCTGCCGGCATTACCGTGGCCATTAAGATGGCCCAGCTGGGCTGTGCCGTCACGGTGTTTGAACAGCGCCCCGAGATCGGCGGCGTGCTGGAGTACGGTATCCCCGAGTTCCGTCTGCCCCGTGCTCTCGTGCAAAAGTACCGTTACGTGATGTGCTCGCTTGGCGTGCGCGTCCGTCCCTCGACCACCATCGGCGGCGCGCTGCATATCGACGACCTGCTGCGCGACGGCTACGATGCGGTCTTTGTGGGTACCGGTACCTGGCGCGCCCGCAAGCTGGGTATTCCCGGCGAGTCGCGCGGCAACGTGCTGTTTGGTATCGATTATCTGGTCGATCCCGCGAGTGTGGCGATTGGTCAGAACGTGGCGGTTATCGGCGCCGGCAACGTGGCCATGGATGTTGCCCGCACGGCGCTGCGCTCGGGTGCGCGCAAGGTTACCGTGTATGCCCGCTCCCGCCATATCTCGGCTATCGACGACGAGGTCGAGCTGACTGAGCTCGATGGCGCCGAGATCGTGTGCGGCAAAGCCATCTGCGCCATCGACGATAACGGCCCGGTCTTCGAGACGGCTATCTTCGATGAGGACGATAACGTGGTGGGCTACGAGGATGAGCTCGACCATGCTGCCGCCGACACGGTGGTCATCGCGGCCTCACAGGTGCCCAAGGACAAACTGGTGCTTACGACGGGCGGTCTGGAGACCGACCATCGTGGCCTGCTGTCGGTCGACGAGCAGTGCATGACCACGGTGCCTGGCGTCTTTGCCGCCGGCGACGTGGTCAACGGCCCGCTCACTGTGGTCCATGCAGTAGCCGGGGCCAAGCTTGCCGTCGAAGGCATGACCAACTACCTGGGCCTCTAACCCATCCCATCCATCAGTTGCGGTGGAATACGGACTGTTTTGGCTGTCAAAGGCCTTATCTACTCCGTATTCCACCACAACTTTTTTATGAGGGTCGGGATTGAAGGTGGGGAGTGCGAGCGAGTGCGAATGCGGCGGATACTGATACGATAGGTACGTTAGCAACTGCCGCCGAGCGGCTCAAACGAAAGGAAGCCTGTATGGAGTCATCCGCCTACCCGATGCTCTTTAGCCCGATCAAGGTCGGTACGACCGAGGTCAAGAACCGCGTCTTTATGCCGCCGGTATCCACGAACCTGGCCGATCATGGCTATGTGACCGACGACTTGGTCGATCATTACCGTGCCCGTGCCAAGGGCGGCGTTGGCCTCATCATTACCGAGGTCGTGACGGTCGAGCCCACCTATACCTATCTGCCGGGTGACATGTGCTGCTACGACGACACGTTTATCCCCGGTTGGGAAAAGCTCGCCGCGGCCGTCCACGAGTACGGCTGCAAGATCATGCCGCAGCTCTTCCACCCCGCCTACATGGCCTTTAACATTCCGGGCACGCCGCGCCTGATCGCTCCGTCCTTCGTGGGACCGTCCTATGCCCGCGAGGCACCGCGTCCTATCACGGTCGATGAGATTCACGAGCTCACGCATCAGTTTGGCGACGCTGCCGTGCGTATGCAAAAGGCTGGCGTCGATGGCGTCGAGGTTCATGCGGCACACGCCCACGGTATGCTCGGCGGCTTTTTGACCCCGCTCTACAACAAGCGTACCGATGAGTACGGCGGCTCGCTCGACGCTCGCATGCGCTTCCTGCTCGAGGTCATTGCCGAGATTCGCGAGCGCTGCGGCAAGGACTTTATCATCGACGTCCGCATCTCGGGCGATGAGTACACCGATGGCGGCCTGACCCTCAACGACATGGTCTACGTTTCACGTCGCCTGGAGAAGGCCGGCGTCGACATGATTCACGTGTCGGGTGGTACCACCATCAAGCGCGGCTCCGCGATTCCCGCCGCCGGTACGCAGCAGGCCTCGCACGCCGTCTGTTCGCGCGAGATCAAGAAGCATGTGAACATTCCCGTCGCCACGGTCGGCCGCATCAATGAGGCGTGGATTGCCGAGGAGCTGATCGAGGACGGCGCCGCCGACATCTGCATGATGGGCCGCGCCAATCTGTGCGATGCCGAGTTCTGCAACAAGGCCGCTGCCGGCAACGCCGACGACATCCGCCCCTGCATTGGCTGCCTGCGCTGCCTGAACGGCATTATGTTTGGCAAGCGCATCTCCTGCACTGTCAACCCGGACGTGGAGCGCGACGAGGCTGGCTACGAGCCTGCCGCCGAGGCTAAGAACGTGCTGGTTGTGGGTGCCGGTCCTGCGGGCATGGAGGCAGCCTACATTGCCGCCAAGCGCGGCCACAACGTGGTGCTCGTGGATAAGCAGGACGAGCCGGGCGGCGAGATGCGCATCGCGGCTGTTCCGCCGGCAAAGCAGGAGCTTACGCGCGTGATCAAGTACCAGTATCGCCGTCTTGCTGAGGCGGGCGTGAAGTGCGTATTTGGCACCGAGCTTACTGCCGAGGACATTCAGCGTGACTACGCCGGCTACGAGGTCGTCCTAGCTTATGGCGCCGAGCCCATCGCTCCGGCCTTTATGCAGGGCTTTAAGCAGGTTATGACTGCTGACGACCTGCTGGGCGGCCACGCCTTCCCGGGCAAGAAGATCGTCATCGTGGGCGGCGGCACCGTCGGCTGCGAGACGGCCGACTACCTGGCTCCGCTGGTCAACGACCTGTCGCCGGCCAATCGCGATGTCACCGTCATCGAGATGACCAAGACGCTCGCCGCCAACGAGGGCGGTGCCGGTCGCGCGGTGCTCATCACGCGCATGCTCTCCAAGGGCGTTCACGTGCTGACCGAGGCCAAGGTGACCGAGATCACCGAGGATGCCATCAGCTACGAGAAGGACGGTGAGGTCCACACCATCACCGGTGCCGATACGCTGGTGCTGGCGATGGGTTACCGTCCCAACACCAAGCTGGCCGACGACCTGGCTGCAGCCGGTGTTGCCACCCACGTGCTGGGCGATGCCAACAAGTGCGGCAACATCCGCGACGCCATTGGCGATGGCTATAAGGTTGCCTGCGAGCTCTAGTCAGCCCTTTGGTGCATGGGGCTGTCCCCGCGGCACCAGTCGCTAGATAGCAAAAAGCGGCGGTCGTCCCGTACGTGGGACGACCGCCGCTTGTGTTGGCAGCAATGAGCCGTGCGATTAGAGCCCCAGAATCTCCTTGACCTTGGCGACGATGGCCTCGTCGGTTGCGTTGGCAAAGAAGTACTCCTGGAAGTGCTCGCCGGCAAGCGCGCCCTTCACCAGGTCCTGATCGATCTCGCCCAGGACGTCGACGAGCGGACGCATGGTCACAGCGCGCACGCCGTCGAGGATTTTCTTGTTGCGCTGCTCGGGCTCAACACGCTCGGCGGGGTAGCCGTTGCCCGAACCAAAGCCAAAGAGCTTCTCGAAGGTGTACTCAAGGTTGAGCTCCTGGCCCCAGCCGTTCTTGAGCGCGAAGGGCATGGCGACGGCGTTGCCATCGTTGACCTGGGCAAAGGTGTAGGCATCGAGCGGGTCGGCAACATGGCCGCACAGCACGCCGGGGAAGGAGTTGCAGGCGAGCATAGCGCCCTCGCCGGTGCCGCAGCCGGTCACGACGTAGTCGGCAGCGCCGGAGTTCAGCAGCACGGCGGCAAGGATGCCGTTCTGCACATAGGTGAGGGGCTTGGAGTCGGCGTCGGCATACATGCCATAGTTAAAGACGGTGTGGCCCATGGGCTCGACAACCTTCTTAAGGGCAGCCTCGATCATGGGGTTCTTGGAGTTCTGAGAGTTCTCGTTGATCAGAGCGATCTTCATTTGAGTTAACCTTTCAACCAAATGTTTCCATTTTTTGTTTCTGTATGCGGGTGGCGGCTATTCCAACCCGAGGTTGGTTTTGCGGGCGGTGGACGATAAGGTCTGTCGCGAGTTCCGCACGAGCCGGAAAGCACTTAATGTGCTTTCCGTGCGAGCAGGACTGTCTGAGCAGCAGACCTTATCGTCCATGGACTCGCCCGAATGCCCTACTGTGGCTGTTTGCCGATGTATGCCAGGATGCCGCCGTCCACGTACAGAATGTGCCCGTTGACGAAGTTCGATGCGTCGGAGGCCAGGAACACGGCGGGACCCTTCAGATCCTCGGGCGTACCCCAACGGGCTGCCGGCGTCTTGGCAATGATGAACTGATCAAATGGGTGACGGCTGCCGTCGGGCTGCGTCTCGCGCAGCGGCGCGGTCTGCGGCGTGGCGATGTAGCCTGGCCCAATGCCGTTGCACTGGATGTTGGCCTCGCCAAACTCGGAGCAGATGTTCTTGGTGAGCATCTTCAGGCCGCCCTTGGCGGCGGCATAGCCGGCGATGGTCTCGCGGCCCAGCTCGCTCATCATCGAGCAAATGTTGATGATCTTGCCGTGGCCCTTGGCGATCATGCCGGGCAGACAGGCCTTGGAGACGATAAACGGTGCGTTGAGGTCGATATCGACGACGCGGCGGAAGTCCTCGGCGCTCATGTCGAGCATGGGTGTGCGCTGAATGACGCCGGCGTTGTTGACCAGGATGTCGGGCGTGGTACCAAAGTCGGCCTCGATCTTGGCGATGAGCTCGGCGACGACGGCCTCGTCGGTGACATCTGCCACGTAACCATGAGCCTCAAAGCCCAGCTCGCGGTAGTGCTTCTCGGCCTCGGCGACCTTGTCGGCGTGACGTGCGTTAAAGGCAATCTTGGCGCCGGCCTCGCCGAGTGCCTCGGCAATGGCCATGCCGATGCCATAGGTGGCGCCGGTCACGAGCGCGACCTTGCCATCCAAGCGGAAGCTGTCCATAAGATCAGACATAGCGATCCTTTCAAAAGAAACGTTCATCTATATTTGTCTTGCTTTTAGTACAGGCTCAGTATAGGAGAAGCGGAGGAATTAACGCCCCTATTCCCCTAAAAACAGGTGAACGTTCACTTTTAAAAGGTGAACGGTTGTAATCGATTGCTGCAATCCCGCTACTCGCTTTTTGCCTGTGCGCCTTCCGCGATCATGTTGCGGTTGTAGACCAGGTGCAGATACATCGCGTCGTGCGCAGCGGTGGGATTGCGTGAGGCGATGGCGTCGGCCACATCGCGGTGCGTGCGGATAGTTTCCTCGACGAGCTTTTTGCCGGTCACGTCGATAAAGAGGGGGACGGATGCCTTGAGCACGCCCATCAGGCGGGGAACGACGAGGTTTCCGGAGCTTTCGGCAATGGCATTGTGGAACGCGGTGTCGGCGGCGGAGTAATCCTCACCGGCCTCGGCCAGGCGCTCGGATTCGTCGCAGAGATCTTTGATACAGACGACCTGGTCGTTGGTTGCGTGCTCGGCCGCCATGCGTGCCATCTGCGGCTCGATCATAAAGCGCACCTCGAGTAGGTCGCGCGCCAGACGCTGCTTGTCGTTGATAAAGGTAAAGCCCAGCGGGTCGTCGGCAACGCCGGGGTTTGACGCCACATAGGTGCCCGAACCTTGCTTAATGCGCACGATATTGCGCGACTGCAGCAACTTCATGGCCTCGCGCACAGTGCTCCTGCCAGCGCCCAAGCGCTCGACCAGCACGGTTTCCTTAGGCAGGCGATCTCCTTGCTCAAGGTGTTCATCCAGAATCAATTGAATGATTTTCTCCGATATTTGCTCGGGGAGTCCCGATTCGGCGCGGGCCATAGCTATACCTTTCATTACAAAAATCATCTGAGCTATTTTAGCGCACCACGGATGCGATATTGGCCGCTGGATTTGAGTCGGGCGGCTTAGATATACCGTTCGCAGCGCAAATACGACCGTTTACCAAATACATCAGATGTATTTCGAACAAATTTCAAAATGAAACATCAGACCTTTCCAAAACACGCTATAGTCATCAGACGAATTCAAAAGGTCTGATGAATTGGAGGAAAGATGTCAGACCCAACGTTTATGGCAGACCCCACCAGACTGGTCATCGCCGCCATCGTGGGCATCGCGCTGCTGCTTGCGCTCATCATCAAGTTCAAGCTGCACCCCGTGCTGTCGATGATGGTCTCGGCGCTCGTGATCGGTATCGGTGCCGGCATGCCGCTCGACATGGTGGCAGACACCGTCACCAAGGGCGTGGGCACCACGCTGCAAAACATCGCCCTGCTCATTGGCCTGGGCTCGATGTTTGGTCAGATTCTTGAAGAGAGCGGCGGCGCCAAGAAGATCGCCCAGACCTTCATCGATACCTTTGGGCAGGGTCACTCCAGCTGGGCACTGGGCATTACCGGTCTGGTCATCGGCACTACGGTGTTCTTTGAGGCCGGCGTAGTCGTTTTGATTCCGCTTGCGTTTAGCGTGGCATCGCAGACCAAAAAATCGACGCTCTACTACGGCATCGCGCTGCTCGCGGGACTTGCCGCTGGCTATGCGTTTGTGCCGCCATCGGCCGGGTCGGTTTTGGTCGCCGGCACGCTCGGTGTCGATCTGGGCACCATGATCCTCGTCGGTATCCCCACCGCTTTCATCGCCATGGCGATTGCCGGCGTCATCTGGGGCCGCAACGTGGGCGGTCGCATTTTTACCGATGTTCCGGAGCACTTTACCTCTGCCGAGGGTGCGAGCGACGAAAAGGAGCTTCCCTCCTTTGGCATGGTGCTTGCCATCGTGCTCACGCCGCTTTGTCTGATTTTGCTGGGCACGTTGTCCTCTTATATCCCCATGCCCGCCGAGCTCGCCTCGATTCTCGCCTTCTTGGGCAAGCCGTTCGTCGCTTTGACGCTCGCCACGCTCGTCGCGATGTATCTGCTGGGCGCGCGCCGCGGCTACTCCGGCGCCGAGCTCAAGGCTCTGCTCGACCGTTCGCTTAAGCCCGTCGGCATGATCTTGCTGGTTATCGCCTGCGGCGGCGTTATTCGCTGGATGCTGCAGGACTGCGGTCTGGGCCAGGTTATCGGCCCTGTGCTCGAGAACTGCCCGCTGCCCCTCGTGGTTGTCGGCTTCCTCATCGCTGCGCTCGTCCGTGCCTCGGTCGGTAGCTCTATTGTTTCGATGACCATGGCATCGGGCATTATGGCCGCTATGCCTGCGGTCGCCGGCGCTTCGGTGCTCATGCGTGCCGCCATCTGTCTTGCCATCTGCGGCGGCGCCACGGCACTCTCGCACGTCAACGATGCCGGTTTTTGGATGTGCTCCTCGTTCCTGGAGATTGACGAGAAGACCACCCTCAAGTCCTGGACCGTTATGGAGACGCTCATCGGCCTTTCGGGTCTTGCCTGCGCCCTGGTGATTTCGTTCTTCGCCTAGTTCGCGTAGCTAAGCATCTTTCGCCGAGTGCATCGCTCGGTACCCATTTACACCTGATTCATTAACCAACGATTGGTACAACCGTTCAAACCAAAAGAGGAGAATATCATGGACGAGAAGACCAAAGCACAGATTCGGCAGGAGGCCGCCGACCTGGTTGCCAAGCTGCAGCCGCGTTCCGGCAAGTTTCGCACCATCAGCCCCGAGATGGACCCGCTGCGTCTGGGCTCCGGCTGGACGATCGAGGATCTGGACAAGCCGCAGGTCATCATCGAGTCGACATTCGGTGATTCGCACCCGGGTTCTGCCGGCCTGTTCGAGCTGGTCGAGGAGGTCCGTGCCGGCGTTGTCGAGGCCGGTGGCCATGGCGCCCGTTACTTCTGCACCGATATCTGCGACGGCGAGGCCCAGGGCCACGATGGCATCAACTACTCGCTGCCCAGCCGCGACATGATCGCCAACATGATCGAGATCCATGCCAAGGCCACCCCGTTCGACGCCGGCGTCTTTGTCGCCAGCTGCGATAAGGGCCTGCCTGCGAACCTCATGGCCATGGGCCGCATCAACATCCCCTCCATCGTCGTTACCGGCGGTGTCATGGATGCCGGTCCTGACCTGCTGACCCTGGAGCAGCTCGGCGCGATTTCTGCCCGCTACGAGCGCGGCGAGATTTCCCGCGAGGAGCTTGAGTTTGCCAAGCACAACGCATGCCCCAGCTGCGGCGCCTGCTCGTTTATGGGCACCGCGTCGACCATGCAAGTTACCGCCGAGGCCCTGGGCCTTATGCTCCCCGGCACGGCCCTGCTGCCCGCAACCAGCTCCGATCTGCGTGAGTTTGCGCGCGAGGCCGGCCGTCAGTCCGTGTGGCTCTCCGAGCACAACCTGTGTCCGCGTGACATCGTGACCAAGGAGTCCTTCGAGAACCTCATCATGGTCCACGGCGCCATCTCCGGTTCCACCAACTCGCTGCTGCACATCCCCGCGATCGCCCGCGAGTTTGGCATCGAGATGTCCGCCGACGACTTCGATCGCCTGCACCGTGGCGCCCACTACCTGCTCAACGTCCGTCCCGCAGGCGAGTGGCCGGCGCAGTTCTTCTACTATGCGGGTGGCGTGCCGCGCATCATGGAGGAGATCAAGTCGATGCTTCACCTCGATGTCATGACCGTCACCGGCAAGACCCTCGGCGAAAACCTCGAGGACCTTAAGAACAACGGCTACTACGAGAAGTGCGGCCGCTACTTGGAGAAGTGGAACCTCAAGCGCGAAGACATTATTCGCCCGTTTGACCAGGCTTTTGGTACCGACGGCTCTATCGCCATCCTCCACGGCAACCTTGCCCCCGAGGGTGCCGTCGTCAAACACACGGTTGTTCCGCGCGAGATGTTCCAGGCCACGCTTAAGGCTCGCCCGTTCGATTGTGAGGAGGACGCTATCCACGCCGTCCTGACGCACGAGGTCAAGCCCGGCGATGCCGTCATCATTCGTTATGAGGGCCCCAAGGGCTCCGGCATGCCCGAGATGTTCTACACCACCGAGGCTATCGCCAGCGACCCCGAGCTGGGCGCAAGCATTGCCCTGATCACTGACGGCCGCTTCTCCGGCGCCTCCAAGGGCCCGGCTATCGGTCATGTTTCGCCTGAGGCTGCCGTGGGCGGCCCGATTGCCCTGATCGAGGAGGGCGACCTTATCCGGATCAACATCCCCGAGCGCTCGCTGTCTATCGTGGGCATCGCCGGCAAGAAGATGGAGCCGGCCGAGGTCGACGCCGTCCTGGCCGAGCGCCGAGCCGCTTGGAAGCCCAAGGCTAATCGTTACACCTCCGGCACGCTCAAGTTCTTTACCGAGCATGCAGTTTCCGCCATTCAGGGTGGCTACATGGAGTAGCGCACGTACGCATCGAATTTCTCCTCTCATAGATGTGCGGCACAAAGAGCCCCGAGTTCATATGCCACGTCACCGGGGCGCGTTGTTCAGCGCCGCCGGGGCGCTCCACTCAAACGACAAGAGACGTCTTACGCAAGCGCCCGCGTCCGTGGATAAAACCACGGGCGTGGGCGCTTCACTTTATTCCCAGCCGCTTTATTCCCAGCCCTTCCACACGTCAGGCTCGTAGCCAACGGTTGCCTGGCGGCCGTTGCGAACGATGGGCTCACGAAGAATCTGCTGGTTATCGAGCACCTTTTCGAACTTCTGGTCGGCAGCAAGGTACTGCACGAGCGCAACCGTGTCGGCATCTTTCGCCTTTGGATCGATCACAGCGTCGATCCCGCCGACGGCGCGCGCCACGCTTTCGAGCTCGCCTTCGCTCAATTCTCGTCCGTCCATGATACGACAAGGGAGCCGAGCAAAAACAGAGCAGGCGGAGATGGAGGAGGACGGCGACCGACCGTCGGCAAGAGTCGGCCGGATCGGACTGGCGCCCAGCGCGCGCCGGCGACACGCTCGCAGCTGCACACATAGCCGATGTACAAGCTCGCCGCGGCGTTCCCTCGCCCCGCGGTGTGGCGATAGAGAAGCACGCCACCCGTCAACGATGGCGCCTCGGTGAAGAAAATCAACGTCTGGGTTACATCCCTTGAAAGGGGCGAAGACGGCTGCTAGTATACCTCCCCGCTATGAAGGATTTGACCAAAGCATACATCGCAATTCGGCGGCCCCTGGTATACGGGGCCTCTCCTGTTGTTCCCCAAGTGCGCTCTGAGCAGCCGCTTTCTTCCTGTCGTATCTGATGCACGCATAGCACGTGCATGTTATTTCGCCCGTGGGCCGGCGCGCCTTCGGCGAAGAATCGAATAGATACGAAGGAAGCTTATGTCTGATAATTGTACGGTCGCGCCCGCCAATGGGCGCATTACCGGTACCCAGATCCGCATCGTCGCGGTCGTCGTCCTGGGTGCCTTCTTGGCGCTACTGAACCAAACGGTGATGTCGCCTGCGCTGCCGGTCATCATGTCCGATTTCGCCATCGATGCCTCGACTGCCCAGTGGATCATGTCCATATACCCGCTGGTGAGCGGCATCATGGTCCCCGTTTCGGCGTTCCTTATCGACAAGTTCAGCACCCGCGCGCTATTCTTCGGGGCGACGCTGGTGTTCGCGCTGGGCACGCTGCTGTGCGCCGCAGCCCCTGATTTCCTGTTCCTCATCATCGGTCGCGTGTTGCAAGCGGCGGGCTCAGGCGTGCTCATGCCGCTTGTCTCGGTGGTTCCCATGCTGGTGTTCCCCGTCGAGAAACGAGGAACGGCTATGGGCATGGCGGGCATCGTCATGTCGGCGGGTCCCGCGGTCGGCCCCGTCGTAGGCGGCGCGGTGATCGACACGTACGGCTGGCGCACCATGATCGGCGCCATCGTCCCCCTCGCAATTCTCGTGCTGGTGCTGGGCGTGTTCATGCTGAAAAACGTGGGCGAGCTGAAGAACCCCAAGCTCGACCTGCCCTCGGTCGTCCTCTCCACCATCGCCTTCGGCGGACTTCTCTACGGGTTCTCGAGCGCCTCGTCGATGGGTTGGGGCAACCCCGTGGTGCTCGGCTCGATCGTCGCGGGTGTCGTGTGCTTGGTGCTGTTCGTCGTACGCCAGGGCAAAATCGAGGACCCGCTGCTTCAACTGGGCACGCTCAAGACGCGCGAGTTCCGCGTGGCCGCCATCATCGTCACGCTCATCAACGCCGCATGCCTGGTCACCAACACGCTGTTGCCGTTGCTGCTGCAAACCTCGCTTGGCGCTTCGGCCTTCGAAACCGGCATGGCCATGCTTCCCGCCGCGGCGGTGGGCATCATCATCAGCCCTATCTCCGGCGTGGTGTTCGACAAGTTCGGTCCGCGTGCCATCTCGATCGTCGGCCTGGCCCTCATGACCGGCGCCCTGTTCCTGCTCTCGCTTTCGACGGTAAACACGCCCATCTTGGTGGTTGCGCTGTTCTGCATGCTGCAGTCCGCCGGCCAGTCGCTCGCGAACATGCCGGTAAACACATGGGGTGTCAATGCCTTGAAAAATGACATGATCGCCCACGGCAACGCCATCGCGAACACCGGCCGCCAGGTCGCCGGCGGTTTGTGCACGGCGCTCATCATCACGGTCATGACAAGCGTCACCGCGTCGGCCGGCGTCGATGCGAGCACCCAAGTAGCCACCGCCGTGGGCGCGGGCGTCGCTTACAAGGTGTGCGCGGCAATCGGCCTCGTTTCCCTTATCTGCGCCATATTCAGCGTGCGCACCAAGAAAACCGCACCGAAAACGAAGGAGGCATAAGCGATGTCCGAGATTCTGTCCGAGCGCATCCCGCTCGAGCTCGAGGGGACGCCCGTTTCGAGCATCATGATTGAAGAGCCGTTCACCTGCACGCAGGATTGCACGATTTCCGACGTGGTGCGCATGCTCGCCGAAAACGAGGTGGGCAGCATGCCCGTAATCGATGAGCGCAACCAGGTGGTCGGGTTCATCTCCGACGGCGATGTCATGGGAGCCATCGCGCAGCATCGCGCTCACACCATCTTCACGGGCGGCGACGCGTCCATGCTGTACTTCGACGATCAGAGCCTTGAGCAGCGCATCGAAGACCTGAAGGATCGCTGCGTCATGGATTTCGCGACGCGCCAGGTAGTGTGTGCCCGTCCCGAGCAGAGCATCGCCCGCGTCGCCGCGCTGCTGGCGAAGAAGAAGTTCAAGAAGCTTCCTGTGGTTGATGACGAGGGCAAACTCGTGGGGGTCATCCGCCGCTCCGCCATCACCAAATACATCTTCGGCATCCTTTTCCAATAGGGGCAGGTCGCACTTGAGGCGAACATCTCGAGGCATCGAGCCAGCAACTGGACCAGACAACCTTGACACGCACGCGCTTTCCCTCGATGCTTCGGTAAGAGGAGCTGCGAAAATCGCAGCACGGGTGATCGGCGCCGCGCCCCCGAAGGCAAAAGCGAACACGGGAGCGATACGATGGGAAAAGTCCTGGACGAAGATTTGGTTTATGAGATTCTCTCCGTCGTGGCAGAGATTCCGGCGGGATGCGTCGCCTCGTACGGTCAGATAGCGCGCCTCATCGGCAGGGAGAAAAACTCTCGCCTGGTCGGAGCGGTGCTGAGCGAGGCGGATCGCTACGGCGATTATCCCTGCCACCGCGTCGTCAACCACGCGGGACGCCTCGCGCCAAACTTCCCCGACCAGCGAGCACTACTGACGGAGGAAGGAGTCGCCTTCCGAGACAACGGCTGCGTCGACATGAAAAAGCACCAGTGGAACGAGTAGCCAGGCAGCGTAGCGTCGAAAGGAGCGACGCCACGGGGAACGACCTGCGCCCCGCCGCCGGACAACCTATGGCAAAGTGACACGTCCCACAAAGAGCGGCGCACCAGTACGAGACACGACCGCGACGTAAAAAGACCCTATGATACTCGTAAGCATCTATCTGATTGCCCGCCTCGAGGTACCCAAAGAACGAGAGATGCCGAAACCCCTAGACAAAGAAAAAGGTCGGGAGCTTTTATGCTTCCGACCTGAAGTTTCATGGTCGCGGGGGGCGGATTTGAACCACCGACCTTCGGGTTATGAGGTCGCTACGACGTTGTTTCATTCAGACATTTCGACCCAAATTGAAGTCAATATAACTCCAGGTCATTTGATGTTTTCATAGATTTACGAAAGAAAAGTACGCGGAATTATTCGACCCAAATTCGACCCACAACGAGCTTGAAAGCGGTCAGGCGGAGCATTACCCTTGGGGTGTGACCCCACGCAGGGCCCTCCACCAAGGGTAATGCCCACCCGCCCCAGCCCTTTGCGTCATTCCGCGCAACCGAGCGCGATTCTCAGGCACTTCAGGCAAGGAACACGATGAACGACCGACCTCTCGTCATAGGCAAAGGAACGAAGCAACGCCGCGACAAATACACGTGGCGCTACCGTCACAGCCTCGGCAAGGATCCGGTCACGGGCAAATACCGCTATTCGCCGTGGCAGACCATACATACCACCAAAAGCCGAGAGGTCGACGCCGCACTCGAAGCCTACAAGGCAGAACTCAACAGCGGCACCTACGTCCAAAAATCGAGGGACACCGTCGGCTCGTACGCAAAAAAGTTCCACGACAACCGCGAAGGAACCATCACGCCGCTCGCCTACTCGACATCCTACTCAATCGAGAACCGGACGCGCACATCACATGCGTGATGCTCATGCTCGACACCGACATGAGAAGGGCAGAAGCCCTCGGGATGACGTGGTCCGATGTCTCCGTCGAGAACAGAAGCATCCTCATTGAGCAGCAGTTCGCGGCCGATCGAAGCGTTCGCTCGCCCAAAAGCAAGAAAAGCGTGCGGAGGATCTCGATAAGCGAGACGCTGACGTCGTATCTCGAATTCTGGAAAAAGGAGCAGGCCCGCGAAATGGAAGCCTTCGGCCTGGAACAAGTCAAAGGCACTCCGCTCGTCCACTCATTCGAACGAACGAAAGACAGGCATCCCCAAGTCAACTTCATGGACCTGAATGGGTTTTCGCGCTGGTTCAGAAACTTCAGCGTCGAGAACGGGTTCGGCAAGTTCGAAGGCGTTCGAACATACCATTATGTGAAGGAAACTGTCGACGGGGAAACGATTTCGAAGCGTTATGAGCATAAAGAGTGGCTCGAATTGAGGGATTACCTCAGGAAGCATCCCAAGGTTCGCGAGGCGAGGCATATCAGCACATATGAGAGCGAGCACCTTCCTTACGGATATTCGGGCCTATCGAGCCACACCGCTACTGCCGCTACTGCCCGCTACTGCCCGCCAGCTTCCGAACCAGCGGGCGGTAGCAGCACCCCGAACATCTCGCCGACAGCGCAGAGAGTCGTCGACCTGGCGGCCAAGGCCGACATCGAGGACGTGATGCTGTGCGACCTGCCCGGCGTCCTGTCCTTCCTAGGGCTGCCACCTGAGACGGAGATGCCGCCGGGCAACAAGGGGAAGACGAAGCTCAAGAAGCTCTACAGGAAGGTGGCGCCGAACAAGGCATACCACTCCGGCGAGCGCGCCAAGGATTTGATCTCGCACCTCGACATGGCAGAGATCAGGGCATCGGCGCCCGTCCAAGAATTGGGATGCAGTTCAATACGAGCTCGGGGCTCTTTTCGTCTAGATTGGGGACGCATGGCCGGACGAAAACAATTTGCGTCTGGTAATAAGCGTACGAAAGCGCAATTTACGTCTTAATTCCGTACGCAAATCAAGACGAAAATCGTTTACGTCTGCTTTAATCCGTACGAAAACGGTTTTCGTCTTGCAGGGCAGTTGCCGTTTCTACAGTTCAACTTCCAGTTCGGCTTTGTGCTCGTAGAGGTAGTCGCGCATGTAGGGGATGGCAAATGAGACCTTGCCGTACGAGGGAGCCTCGATAATCGATTCTCTTAACAGGCGGCTGCGGACGGAACTCACCTGTTGAGGCGTTTTGTTTAGGGCATCGGCAACCATGCTGGTCGAGCTCGTCTGCCCCAAAGATGCCATGCTCAGCAGATAAGCGATGCACGTGGGCGGAATGCGCTGTAGCGCGGGCTCAATCACCATGGCACAGAAGCGTTCGCGTGCCGTTGCAATGCCGCGCTCGGCTTCTTCTTCTCCAATAATCGGTGTATGTGCGCGTCTTGCCAACTGCCATGCGTAGTATCCAACGAGTTGGATCATGAAAGGATAACCTTGCGTTGCCTCGGCAAGTTGGCCGGCAATACCTGGCTGCAACTCCATGCCAGACGCTTCAATGGTTTCCTCGAGGGAGTACGACACTTCGGTTACTGCCACAGCCTTCAGGTCAAAGGGGAGGGCACGGCGCAAAAACGTAAGTGTCTTTCCGTTGATGATGCTTTCAATCATCGAAGGCAGCCCCGCAAAAACAAAGGCGATATCAAGGTCTTCGCCGATAACCTGCTGAATCGCAATGGAGAGCGTTCGGACCTCATCGAGCTCTGCGTCTTGAACCTCGTCGAGAGTGATGAGCAGGCCATTTCCATTCTTGGTTATTGTCTGTCTCATGGCGTCGCGTAGCGATGGACCGATTCGCTCAATGTCTATGCTGCCGATGGATATGCCAGCTACGGTGGGCTCAAATCTGGCGTGTTTGGCCTGGAATTTGGGCTGCAGCTGTTCGAGAATGCGTTGGCAAAGTCCCTCGGTTGCGACCTCTTTTATGACCGTCCAGCCACGGCTTTGCGCCAAACGTGAGCACTCGTCAAGGAGGACCGTCTTGCCCGTTCCACGGACGCCGGCTATGCGCATTAGGCGCCCCGGGGCACCAGGCCCGTTGACGAGGCCCTCATTGAATTCTTCGAGCACATCTTCGCGGCCGATAATCGTGGGAGGTGTTTTACCTGCTGTGGGCTTAAAAGGGTTTGTTTGCATGTGAGCCACCTTTGCTCAAGATATAGCAAGATATAGCAAAGTATAGCAAGATATAGCAAAGTA
>CABUZF010000006.1 GCA_902495985.1 uncultured Collinsella sp. | reverse complement strand
TAGCAGCAAAGATGCCGTGTCCCCTCCGCAGTTGCGGTGAAATACGGACTGTTTGCGGCCGTTAGGCGGCCAAACAGTCCGTATTTCACCGCAACTGACGAGATGGGGCCGGCTACTTGAGGCTGGTGGCGATGAGGGGGCGGTTGAGGGCTGCCTCGAAGCGATCTGCCATCGTTGAGTCGGCAAGCGTGTCGACTTGGTTGAGCATGACGCGTGCGGTGCTGAGTCCCAGCGCCTGCATCTCGGAATTGAGCACCCGGGCGACGCGCTCGGGCGTGGCGATGTCGGTGAGCTCGCAGCCGCAACGCTCGCAAAAGAGCTCGGGGCGGTGGACGGCTTCGTTGATGGGCTTGCCGAGCCCCGAGGCGCCGACGAGCCAGATGACGTTGGCCGTGCCGGCGGGAACGACCGGCTCCCACGGGGCGTGGGCCTTGAGCGGGAGCCGCTTGCTGCCGTCTGCCTCGGCCAGCACATAGTCAAAGCGCTGCGCCAGCTGGTCGAGCGGCTCGGCAGGGGAGGAGAGCTTGCCCGTCTCCGGGTCCAAAACACCCGCCTGGCAGACACTTCCGCGGCTCATGCCCGCGCATGCCTCGCAGGTGCAACCGGGGACATGCGAGGCGCCCGGCTTCCAAGGCGCGGCGTCCAGGCGACGGCTCGACCCGTCCCACGGCGCGCCGGCGACGGGGAACATATGCGTGGTGGTGCAGAGGAGCGCGCGGCCGCCAGCGCGCATAAGCTCAAGGCCGAGCGTCTTTAGCAAGGTCGACTTGCCGCCGCTGCCGATAATCGCGGTAATGCCCGGCTCGATCCTGAGCGCCGAGGCAAGATTGCCGCTAACCGTTTCCATCTGTTCACCGCCGTATAATACTGTGATAATAAATAATCATCAGAGTAGCGGTCGAACCGCTTTTGCTCTGCTCAAACCGTAGCACAGGGAGGTGCCCCGGGAATGCTCGTTTATGTTCGCGGCGCCGGCGATATCGCCACGGGTGTCGCTGCCCGTTTGGTGCGCGCCGGCGTGTCGGTCGTTATGGCAGATATCGCGGTTCCTACGTGCATCCGTCGCACAATCAGTTTTTGCGAGGCAATTCGCTTGGGCGAGGTCGAGGTCGAGGGCATTCGCGCCCGCTTGGCGCAGACGTCGGCCGAGGCGCTTGCAATTACCGAGGCGGGGGATGTCGCCGTGGTGGTGGACCCCCAGGCACAGATGGTCGGCGAGCTTAAGCCCGCGGCCGTGGTCGACGCGATTCTGGCCAAGCGCAATCTGGGCACCACGCGCGACATGGCTCCTGCCGTCATCGTCGTGGGGCCGGGCTTTACCGCGCCAGTCGATTGCGACGCCGTGGTCGAGACCATGCGCGGGCATTTCCTCGGCCGCGTCATTACCCAAGGTTCGCCCCAGCCCAACACGGGCGTGCCGGGTGTCATCGCCGGCTATGGCAAGGAGCGCGTTATCCACAGTCCCGCCGCCGGCGTGTTTCGATCTGACCGCACCATCGGCGACATCGTGAGTGCCGGCGATGTGATCGGGTATGCGGGTGATACTCCCATGGTCGCGCAGATTGACGGCTGCTTGCGCGGCCTTTTGGCCGACGGCGTTCAGGTGACCGAGGGCTTTAAGTGCGCCGACGTCGACCCGCGCGGCGATGCCAGCTATATCAACTATATTTCGGACAAGGCGACGTCGGTCGGCGGCGGCGTGCTCGAGGCGCTCGCTATGCTCACCGGTGTATTCCAGGGATAGGAAATTGCAATGGAAAAGCTCGATGTGGTGAATGCTGCGCTTGGCGCTCTGAAGGCTGGTAAGACGTGCGAGCTCGTAGTCGTGGCCGGCACGGCAGGGTCATCGCCGCGCGGCGTGGGCGCCTGGATGGTCGTCTTTGCCGATGGCAGCCAAGCGGGCACCATCGGCGGCGGCAAGATTGAACTCTTTGCGCTGGACGAGGCGCGCGAGCTGCTGGCCGCAGGGCAATCGCGTCTGGTCCGCTACACCATGGGCGGCGAGAACTCCGATACTGGTATGATCTGCGGCGGAGCCATCTGCCTGTGCTATCTGCACCTGGATGTATCGCAGGTGCCGTTGTTCCAGTCGGTTGCCGACGTTTTGGCCTATCGGCGCATCGGCGACTTCGTCATCGACTTTGAACCGTTTATCGCGAGCGCGCTCGAGGGCGATGTGGCCGAGTACCATGGCGAGGAATCGCGCCGCACCATTGCGGGCTGCCCCGGGCTTTCGCTGGTGGAGGAGGGGAGTAAGGTCACCTACACCAACGCGGCCTCTGAGATTCCCGCGGCGCACATCGAGACGCTCTGCCCCGAGGGCCTGACCTACATCTTTGGCTGCGGCCACGTGGGCGCCGCGACGGCGCGGGTGCTTACGGCGGCGGGCTTTGCCGTCGTGGCGTGCGACGACCGCCCCGGCACGCTGACCCCCGATTGGGTGCCCGGTGTCTACGACCGTCGTCTGGTCGACTACAAGAGCCTGAGCAAGCAGTGCCCCATCGGCCCGCGCGACCTGGTGGTCGTCGCCACGGCGGGTCACAAGTCCGATATCGACGTGGTGATTCAGGCCATGCGCGCCAAGCCTGCCTACCTGGGCTGTCTGGGTTCGCGCCGCAAGACGGCCTTTGTGCGTGCCCGCCTGGAGCAGGAAGGCTTTACGCAGGACCAGATCGACGAGCTGCACCTTCCGATCGGCGTTGCCATCGAGGCCGAGGACCCCGAGGAGATCGCCATCTCCATCGCCGCCGAGATGATCCACCTGCGACGCACCAAACTCGTCCCCCGCAAGCGCTAATCGGATCCCCACCAATAAGTTGCGGTGAAATACGGACTGTTTAAGCCTGTTAGGCCGCCAAACAGTCCCTATTTCACCGCAACTGCTTTTTGGGATCCATTTGTGCGGGGGAGTTGTGGAGTTGTGCAGGCAGACGAGGTTTTTCTGGAAATACGCTCCCGATGCGCGTATAGTACCGATTGTTTTGTCGGCTCCTGCTGCGTCGAGTCCAAACCGCGAAATGCCATGAGCGGCGCGGATGCAGCCAGGAGGCACGAGGACAACCCATCGTGGCCACGCCCCGTGCTTAAAACCCCAAGAAGGAGTGAACAATGGCAGAAGAGAAGTATGTGCCGCGTCTGAAGACCAAGTACAACAACGAGGTCAAGCAGCGGCTTCAGGACAAGTTCCAGTACGAGAACGTCATGATGATCCCCAAGTTTGAGAAGATCGTCGTGAACATGGGTGTCGGCGAGGCCGCTACCGATTCCAAGGCCATCGACGGTGCCGTGCGCGACCTGCGCGCCATCACCGGCCAGCAGCCGATGATCACCCGTGCCCGCAAGTCCATCGCTACCTTCCGCCTGCGCGCTGGTATGCCGATCGGCTGCAAGGTTACCCTGCGTGGCGACCGTATGTGGGAGTTCTTCGATCGTCTGACCTCCGTCGCGATCCCCCGTATCCGCGACTTCCGCGGCATCTCCGCCAAGAGCTTCGACGGCCGTGGTAACTTCTCCATGGGCGTCACCGAGCAGCTCATCTTCCCCGAGATCGACTTCGACTCCGTCGATCACCAGCGCGGTATGGACATCACTTTCGTGACCACCGCCAACACCGATGAGGAGGCCAAGGCCCTTCTGGACGCCTTCGGTTTCCCGTTCAAGAAATAGGTTCACCTGCCCTATAAGCGCCGTTCCCACAAGGGGGCGGCGCTTGGGGCGAACAATACTCTATGTGAGGAGGATATAAGTGGCTAAGACATCGATGATCGTCAAGTGCAATCGCAAGCAGAAGTTCTCTACTCGTGAGTACACGCGCTGCCAGCGCTGCGGCCGTCCGCACTCTGTGTACCGCAAGTTCGGCCTGTGCCGTGTCTGCTTCCGCGAGCTTGCACTCAAGGGCGAGCTTCCCGGCGTTAAGAAGGCCAGCTGGTAAGTCACTACCAGCGTTTCAAGCATCAGTTTGGAACAGGGAAAACGCGCTAAAAAGGCTTTGCCGTTAAGGGCGGCGAAGAACCAAGAGCACGTGTTCATCAAGAACGAAGGAGAATCTGTATGAACCTTACAGACCCGATCGCAGATATGCTTACGCGCATCCGTAACGCTAACTCTGTGAACAAGGCCACGGTCTCCATGCCGAGCAGCAAGAAGCTCGTCGAGATCGCTCGTGTTCTGCACGAGGAGGGCTACATCGAGGGCTACGATGTCGAGGACACCGTTCCCCAGAAGACTCTGCACATCACGCTTAAGTATGGTCCCAAGAAGGCTAAGGTCATCAACGGCATCCGCCGCATTTCCAAGCCGGGCCTGCGTAAGTACACCGGCGTTGCCGACATGCCCCGCGTCCGCGGTGGCCTTGGTACCGCCATTATTTCCACCAGCCATGGCGTCATGACCGACCGCGATGCTCGCAAGCACAACGTCGGCGGCGAGATCATCGCTTACGTCTGGTAATTCGCTCGGTAGGTAGAAGGAAAGGAGATCACCGTGTCTCGTATCGGTAATAAGCCTGTCCAGATTCCCGCCGGAGTCGAAGTGGCAGTCAACGGCAACAACGTTGTCGTCAAGGGCCCCAAGGGCCAGCTCGAGCTCGATGTCTTTGAGAAGCTCGCTATCAACGTCGAGGACAACGTCCTCACCGTTTCCCGTCCCGACGACGAGCGTGAGACCCGTGCCCGCCACGGCCTCACCCGCGCCCTCATTCACAACATGGTTGTTGGCGTTTCCGAGGGCTTCGAGAAGAAGCTCGAGCTCGCCGGCGTCGGTTACCGCGTGCAGCAGAAGGGCAAGAACCTCGAGTTCTCCCTGGGCTTCTCGCACCCCGTGATCGTCGAGGCTCCCGAGGGCATCACCTTCGAGGTTCCCGACAACACCCACGTGAACGTCAAGGGTATCAACAAGCAGCAGGTCGGTCAGATCGCCGCTGAGATTCGCGGCCATCGTCCTCCCGAGCCTTACAAGGGCAAGGGTATCCACTACGTTGGCGAGCACATCCGCCGCAAGCTGGGTAAGGCCGCCAAGTAGTCGTAACCGACTCACTCGCATAAGACCAGCACCCCGTCAGGTGCTGGCAAGATCAACCTTTTTAGGAGTTTACGTATGAACAAGCATAAGGCGAAGCTGGAAGGCCTCAAGCGTCGTCAGCGTCGTGTTCGCGGCAAGGTCTCGGGTACCTCCGAGCGTCCGCGTCTTCGCGTGACCCGTACTAACGCCAACATCTATGCCCAGATCATCGACGACAGCAAGGGCTCCAGCCTGACGCTCGTCTCTGCCTCGACCCTCGAGGCCGAGTTCAAGGGCACCCACACCTCGAACAAGGAGGCTGCGGAGAAGGTCGGTCAGCTCGTTGGCAAGCGCGCCATCGAGGCCGGCATCACCAAGGTCGCCTTCGATCGCGGTGGCCGTATCTACCATGGCCGCGTCAAGGCCCTCGCCGACGGTGCTCGTGCCGCCGGTCTCGAGTTCTAGGAGGTATGTAGCACATGGCTCGTAATCAGAAGCAGCAGCGCGAGGCCTCCGAGTTCGAGGAGCGCGTCGTTTACATCAACCGCGTGTCGAAGACCGTCAAGGGTGGTCGTCGCATGAGCCTCGTCGCTCTCGTCGTCGTTGGCGACGGCAAGGGCAACGTCGGCGTTGGCATGGGCAAGTCCGCTGAGGTGCCCATGGCCATCTCCAAGGCATCTCTCGATGCCAAGAAGAACATGTTCCACGTGCCGGTGACCGAGCAGGGCACCATCCCGCACGAGGTTCTCGGCCACTTTGGTGCCGGCCGCATCATCATCAAGCCCGCTGTCGAGGGTACCGGCGTTATCGCCGGCGGCGCTGTGCGTCCCCTCTTCGAGCTTGCTGGCATCAAGAACGTCCTGTCCAAGTCCCTCGGTACCGACAACGGCCTCAACATCATCAAGGCTGCCGTCGAGGGCCTCAAGGAGCTCTCCAGCCCTGAGGACGTCGCGGCTCGCCGTGGCCTGACGGTCTCCGAGATGTTCGTCGGTAAGGAGAACTAAGCATGGCTGACACCATCAAGATCAAGCAGGTCCGCAGCACCAACGGTTGCAAGCAGGACCAGGTCCGTACTGTCCGTGCCCTCGGTCTCCACAGGATCCGCGAGGTTCGCGAGATTGCTGACAACGAGTCCGTCCGCGGCATGATCTTCAAGGTCAAGCACCTTGTCGAGATTGTAGAGGAGTAGCAAATGCAGCTTCACGATCTTACTCCCGCGCCCGGTTCCACCAAGAACCGCAAGCGCGTCGGCCGTGGCAATTCTTCGGGTCACGGCACCACTTCTGGCCGCGGTCAGAAGGGCCAGGGTTCTCGCTCTGGCGGCACCAAGGGTGCCGGCTTCGAGGGTGGCCAGACTCCGCTGGCTATGCGCCTGCCCAAGCTTCCGGGCTTCCGTAACCCCCGTCGTATCGAGTACACCGCTGTTAACGTTGAGCGTCTCGAGCGTAAGTTCGAGGACGGCGCTGTGATCGACGGTGCCGCTCTTAAGGCCGCTCGCATCACCAAGAGCGAGTTCGAGCCCGTCAAGGTGCTTGGCAATGGTGAGCTCACCAAGAAGTTCACGGTCAAGGTCGACAAGGTCAGCGCTTCTGCGCAGGCCAAGATCGAGGCCGCCGGCGGAAAGGTCGAGCTGCCGTGCTAAATGGTCTTAAGAATGCTTTCCGCATCAAAGAATTGCGCGAAAAGATTCTTTTTACCATAGCTATGCTCGTCGTGTACCGCATTGGTGCGCACGTTCCTGTGCCCGGCATTCCCTTCCAGGGGATGCTGGGCCTTTTCTCGACCGATAACAATTCGGTCGCCGCAGGTGCTATGGCCCTCCTGAATCTTTTCTCTGGCGGTGCGTTGAGCTATGTGTCGGTGTTTTCGCTGGGCATCATGCCTTACATCACCAGCTCGATCATCCTCCAGATGCTCCAGGCCGTCGTGCCTTCCCTGCATGAGCTTGCCCGCGAGGGCGAGGTCGGTCAGACCAAGATTACGCAGTATTCGCGTTACCTCACCCTGGCTCTGGCAATCCTCAACTCCGTGGGTTACCTCTTCCTCTTTAAGAGCTTCGGCATCAGCTTCAATGGCGCCGGCGCTCCCGAGATCATCTTCGACCTCATGATCGTCGGTACACTCACCGCGGGCGCCATGCTGATCATGTGGATTGGTGAGCTCATCACCCAGCGCGGTATCGGCAATGGCATGTCGCTGATTATCTTTGCGAACATCATGGCCGGTCTGCCGCAGGCGATCTTCTCCAGCACCGAGGGCAATGCCGGTGGCATCATCACCATGGTGATCATCTGCGCCATCATCCTGCTGGTTATCCCGCTGATTGTTTTCCTTGAGCGCGGCCAGCGCCGCATCCCGGTCTCCTACGCTAAGCGCGTCGTGGGCCGTCGCATGATGGGTGGCCAGACCACCTACCTGCCCATCAAGGTCAACACCGCGGGTGTCGTTCCGATCATCTTCGCTTCGGCGCTGCTGTACTTCCCGGCTCAGATTGCCGTGTTCTTCCCCGGCATCGGCTGGATTCAGGCAGTTGCCTCTGCGCTTTCGCGCGGCTGGCTCAACTGGGTGCTTAACGTTGTCCTCATCGTGTTCTTCGCGTACTTCTACACCTCCATGGTGTTCAACCCCGATGACACGGCCGACAACCTTAAGAAGCAGGGCGGCTTTATTCCGGGCGTGCGTCCGGGTAGGGCTACCGCGGCCTACATCAAGAACGCGCTCAACAAGATCACGCTTCCCAGCGCTGTCTTTTTGGCGCTCATCGCCATCGTGCCTTCGATCATCTTCTCCTTCACGGGTAACCAGCTGATTCAGGCATTTGGCGGCACGTCCATCCTCATCATGGTCGGCGTCGTGCTCGACACGGTCGATAAGCTCGAAGGCCAGATCAAGATGTATGATTACGATGGATTCTTTAAATAGGCTAGAGGAGGATTGCTCATGAACCTCGTATTGCTCGGAGCTCCGGGTGCCGGTAAGGGCACCGTCGCACAGGAGCTCGTCGCCGAGTTTGGCGTCGCCCACATTTCCACGGGCGACCTGCTGCGTGCTGCCGTCAAGGGTGGCACCGAGCTTGGTATTCAGGCTAAGAAGTACATGGACGCTGGCGAGCTCGTTCCCGACCAGCTCGTGATCGACCTTGTCAAGGAGCGCCTTGCCGCCGATGACGCCCAGCAGGGCTTCATCCTCGACGGGTTCCCGCGCAACACCGCCCAGGCTGTGACGCTCGATTCCGAGCTCTCCGCCATGGGTCGCGAGATCGACTGCGCCCTTCTGGTCGATGTGGCCCCCGAGGTCATCATCGATCGTCTGTCTTCGCGTCGCACTTGCCGCGCCTGCGGTTACACCGGCACGGCTGCCGATGCCACCTGCCCCAAGTGCGGCGGCGAGATGTATCAGCGCGACGACGACAAGCCCGAGACCATCAAGAACCGTCTCGACGTCTACGAGAAGTCCACGAGCCCGCTCGTCGACTACTATCGTGGCCAGGGTCTGCTCAAGTCGGTCAACGGTGACCAGGCTCGCGAGACCGTGTACGGGGATGTCAAAGAGGCTCTCGGTCTATGATCAAGATTAAGTCTGCAACGCAAATCGAGCAGATGAAGAAGGCAGGAGCGCTATCTAAGATGGCGCTCCGCCACGTTGGAGCCATGGTGCGCCCTGGCGTTTCCACCTTTGAGCTCGATCAGCTCGCGGAGCAGATTATCCGCATGCATGGCGGCACCCCGGCCTTTAAGGGTTACGGCGGGTTCCCGGGGACCATTTGCGCATCGATCAACGATGCCGTGGTCCACGGTATTCCCAACCCCGACATGATCCTGCGCGATGGCGATATCATCTCCATCGATACGGGAGCCGTTGTCGACGGTTGGGTCGGCGATAACGCTTGGACGTTTTTCGTCGGCACCCCCACGCCCGAAGCCAAGGCTTTGTGCGAGGTCACGCGCGATTGCCTTAAGGCTGCCATCGAGCAGGCTGTTCCCGGTAACCATATCGGGGACGTCGGTTATGCCGTTCAGTCCCTCGCCGAGTCTCACGGTTACGGCGTGCTTCGTGATTATGTTGGCCATGGCATTGGCCGCGTGATGCACGAGGACCCCAACGTTCCTAACTATGGAAAGAAGGGGAGGGGCGTTCGCCTCCAGGCCGGCATGGTCATTGCCATCGAGCCGATGGTTACGATGGGTTCCAACCATGTGAGCACGGGCTCCGACGGTTGGATTGTTACGACCAACGACCACCTGCCCGCCGCGCACTACGAGAACACCGTCGCCATTACCAATGACGGTCCGGTGATTCTCACCACGGATGCCCAAGGTGCTTGGTGTTCGCTCCAAGGCGGAGAAATGTAAAAGTCGCCGCCCCCTGATGCCCAACCTCGCCTTTCAATTTCGAAGGCATGACCCCAAGGTCTATGCCTTCTCATTTCAAGGCGATCTTGGGCATCAGGGAACGGCTTTGTTTTACATTTCAAATGTAACAAGTTCCACTTAGTTGTGGAGCCATTACGAAGTTATTACGATGCGTGCATACGTGTTGTAGAATACTCAATCGCTGTCGTTTTCTAGAGAAAGATGATTGCTTGTGAAGAAGGAAGACGCAATTGAGCTCGAGGGTACGGTAAAGGAGCCGCTGCCCAACGCCATGTTTAAGGTTGAGCTCGAGAACGGTCATTCGGTTCTGTGCAACATTTCTGGCAAGATCCGAATGAATTACATCCGTATTCTCCCCGGTGACAGGGTTGTCGTGGAGCTTTCCCCGTACGACCTGACCCGCGGCCGCATCACCTATCGCTACAAATAGCGGCACGCATACACGCACTCCATTTCCGACTGCAGGCTTAGCTCAACCTACGGTCGGATTGTGTGTGAAGACCAGCCATAGTTTTAAACGCCTGCGGCTGGGCGAGTAGATAGTAGGGAAGTAGTTTGAGCGCTACCGAAAGGAAGAACGATGAAGGTACGTCCTTCGGTCAAGAAGATGTGCGATAAGTGCAAAATCATTAGGCGCCATGGCAAGGTCCTCGTCATTTGCGAGAACCCCCGTCATAAGCAGCGTCAGGGTTAAGAGAGGAGACTACGTTGGCCCGTATTAATGGTGTCGACCTCCCGCGTGAGAAGCGCGTTGAGATCGGTCTGACCTACATTTACGGCATCGGCCGCACCACTGCGACGAAGATTTGCGTCGAGTGCAACGTTAACGTGGACACGCGCGTTAAGGACCTCACCGAGGATGAGGTTAACGCCATCCGCGATTATATCGATAAGAACCAGATCATGGTTGAGGGCGACCTCCGCCGTGAGCGCAACCAGAACGTCAAGCGCCTTATGGACATCGGCTGCAACCGCGGCCTTCGTCACCGCAAGGGCCTCCCGGTCCGCGGCCAGCGCACCCACACTAACGCTCGTACCCGCAAGGGCCCGAAGCGTCAGATCGGTGCTAAGAAGAAGAAATAAGGAGCGCTAGATAGATGGCTACTGCTAAGAAGAACGTTCGCGCTGCCCGTCTGAAGCGCGCGGACCGTAAGAACATTTCCGTGGGCCAGGCTCACATTCGTTCTACGTTCAACAACACGATCGTTTCGATCACCGATCCCCAGGGCAACGTCATTTCCTGGAAGTCGGCTGGCCAGGTGGGCTTCAAGGGCTCCCGTAAGTCCACGCCGTTCGCTGCCCAGATGGCTGCCGAGGCTGCTGCCAAGCAGGCCATGGAGCACGGTATGAAGAAGGTTTCCGTCTTCGTCAAGGGCCCCGGCTCCGGTCGTGAGACCGCCATCCGCTCCCTCCAGGCTGCTGGCCTCGAGGTCTCGAGCATCCAGGACAAGACCCCCATTCCGCACAACGGCTGCCGCCCCAAGAAGCGTCGCCGCGTGTAACTGAAAGGATCGTATCAATATGGCAATCGACAGGACTCCTGTTCTTAAGCGCTGCCGTCAGCTCGGGATCGATCCCGCTGAGCTCGGTTACAGCAGCAAGAAGGAATCTATCCGTCAGCCCAAGCGCCGTCGCAAGGAATCTGAGTACGGCATGCAGCTGCGCGAGAAGCAGAAGGTCAAGTTCATCTATGGCGTTCTGGAGAAGCAGTTCCACGGCTACTTCAACAAGGCCCGTAAGATGAACGGCGTCACCGGTGAGAACCTCATGATCATTCTTGAGTCTCGCCTCGACAACGTCGTCTTCCGTCTTGGCTTCGCCCGCACCCGCAAAGAGGCTCGTCAGTCCGTCCGTCACGGTCACTTCACCGTGAACGGCAAGCGCGTGGACATCCCGTCCTACCGCGTCAAGGCCGGCGACGTCGTCGCTGTCGGCGAGAAGTTCCGTGACCTCCTCCCCATCAAGGAGGCCCTGATTTCCTCCGAGCGCTTTGAGGTCCCTGGCTGGCTCGAGGTCGATATCGAGAAGCTGTCTGGTAACGTGCTCGCTCTGCCGACGCGTGAGCAGATCAGCGGTGATATCAACGAGCAGCTCATCGTCGAGCTCTACTCTAAGTAGTCCATCCGGGCTGCTGAGGCTGGAGGTAATACATGTCAGAATTCATTAGGCCTCAGGTTCAGGTCGAAGAGATCAACGAGACCTCTGCTCGTGTCTCCGTCGAGCCGCTCGAGCGTGGTTACGGCGATACGCTGGGTAACTCCCTTCGTCGCGTTCTTCTGTCCTCGCTCGAGGGTGCCGCCGTCGAGGCTATTCAGATCGATGGTGCGCAGCACGAGTTCATGACCATCCCTAACATGGTCGAGGATGTCACCGACATCGTCCTGAATGTCAAGGGTCTTGTCTTCAGGGCTCTCGGCACGACCGACGAGGCGACCGCAACCATCTCGGTTGACGGCCCCTGCGAGGTCACCGGTGCGGACTTCTTTATTCCGTCCGAGTTTGAGCTGGTCAACCCCGAGCAGCACATTGCTACGCTCACCGAGGGTGGCCATCTCACCATGAGCATGCGCATCGGCTATGGCCGCGGCTATGTTTCTGGCGAGGCTAACAAGCGTGACAACGATCCCATCGGTGTGATCCACGTCGACTCGCTGTACTCGCCGGTGTCCCGTTGCGCCAAGCTCGTTGAGGCTTGCCGTGTCGGCCAGCATACCGACTACGACCGCCTTGTCCTCGAGATCGAGACCAACGGTTCCATCGCCCCGCGCGACGCCGTGGTCCAGGCTGCCAATATCATCAACCAGCATATGGCCGCCTTTATGAACCTTGCCGAGACCCCCGAGGTCGAGGAGGAGGCTTCGATCTTCGCTCCCGAGGTCACCAACGACAACGCCGAGCTGGACAAGCAGATCGAGGATCTGGACCTTTCCGTCCGTTCCTACAACTGCCTTAAGCGCGCCAGCATTCACTCGGTCCGTCAGCTCGTTGAGTTCTCGGAGAACGATCTGCTCAACATCCGTAACTTCGGTGTTAAGTCGATCGAGGAAGTGAAGGACAAGCTTGAGTCCATGGGCCTGAGCCTGAAGGCTTAATGCTTCGCATATTTGAGGAGAAACTAGACCATGCGTCACAACGTTAAGAAGGGCCTGAAGCTCGGCACCGATGCGAGCCACACCAAGGCCATGAAGAAGAGCCTTGCTAAGGCCCTCTTCGAGAACGACCGCATCAAGACCACCGAGACCCGCGCTAAGGCGCTGCGTTCGGTCGTCGATCCGATCATCACCTGGGCCAAGAAGGGCGACCTGCACTCTCGTCGTCTGGCTATCGCCAAGCTCGGCGATAAGCAGCTCGTTGCCGAGATCTTCGACAAGGCTGCTCAGGGCATGTGGCAGGACCGCAACGGCGGTTACACCCGCATCATGAAGCTCGGTAACCGCAAGGGTGACAACGCTCCCATCGTTATCATGGAGCTCGTCACCGAGCCTTGCACGCCTAAGGCCAAGAAGGCTGCTCCGGCCCCCAAGAAGGCCGCTGCTCCCAAGAAGGTCGAGGCTGTCGAGGAGGCTCCTGCTGAGGAGACCGCTGAGTAGACATTCCGTCTGCATAGGCTATATTCGAGGGGTACGTTCGCGTACCCCTCTTTTTTTGTCGCGATACCGTTACTTGTTTGTTGGGAGCGCCCATGACTGCGCCGTCTGATTTCAATTCGACCCCCGAGCTTGACGCCACGCTCGTATTTCGCGTGGCCTATGATGGCTCGTCGTATAGCGGATTTGCCGAGCAGCCGGGACAGACGACGGTTGCGGGTGAGCTGCGCCGCGCTATCGAGACGCTGCTTCGCCGTCCGATCGATCTGACGTGCGCGGGGCGTACCGATGCCGGCGTGCATGCCGTGGCTCAGTACATCAGCGTGCCCGTAACGGACGCTGAGCTCGCTTGTACGCGCCGTAGGTGGCTGCGGGCCATGGATGCCCTGCTGCCCAAAGATATCGCCATAAACGAGGTCTACAAGGCCCGTAAAGGCTTTTCTGCACGTTTTGACGCGCGTTCCCGTACGTATACGTACCGTATTGCCGATCGAGATGCGCGCCCCGTGCTGTCCCGCGGTGCCGTGTGGTGGCATCGCTACCCATTGGATGTTGAGGCGATGTCTGCGGCCTGTCCCGCGCTGCTGGGCGAGCAGGACTTCAAGAGCTTTTGCAAGGTGGCGTCTGCCGTGGGCAAGCCCACGCACCGCTGCGTGATGCGTGCCGAGTTTGGCCATGAGGTTGCGTTTGGCGAGGACATCCTGACGTTTACCATCGAGGGCAATGCGTTTCTGCATTCGATGGTCCGCACGATCGTGGGCACGCTTGTCGAGATTGGCATGCATCGCCGTGAACCCGAGTGGATGCGCGAGGTCATCGATGCTTGCGACCGTACCGCTGCGGGCCCCACGGCTCCTGCCTGCGGCCTTACGTTTATGGGCGTGGATTACGATCCCGCCGAGCTTGTCGTGCTCGACTAGGGGAGGGCTCGGCGCGTCGTGCGTCGGCACCTGTCATCTGTGGGCTGCGCGTGTGCAACATCTGTTCTTGGCGTGCAATACAACCGGTGTCTCATTGCTTTTATTGCCGGGGTGTACCATGAACGACAGTTTGATTCACTGCTGTCGAGAGGACGGATAACTTGGTTCGACGTGGCTCGCATCCGCGACTTTCGGTGATCCTTGTGGTAGAAGGTTCGCCCAGCTATGCGATGCGTGCGCTCGAGAGTATCCAGAACCAAGACCTCTACGATTTGCAGATTGTCGTTGTCTGCCGCGATGCTGCGCCCGGTGTGCGCCATTCGCTTCAAGTTGCTGCCGACAGGGACATCCATATTGATTTGATTGACGTCGAGGACGCGAAGCGCGGCGCTTGTCTTCGTGCCGGTTTTGCTGCCTCGCGCGGCTCTCAAATCATCGCCATGAACGCCGATGAGTGGTTTGCTCCGCAGTCTCTTTCCAAGATGGTCGATATCGCGTGCGATACTACGGCAGACATAGTGCTCCCCACGGTGTCGCTCGACCGCTATGATGCACATCGAGAGCGCCATTCGCGCGTCTTGGATGCTGCTCATATTTCCATTGATAGCAAATCTTCGATGGTGACCGGGCTGTCCCAGTTGATTTTAGGCGGCCTAGTCGTTCAGACCTCTGGCGTGATGTATAGCCGTCCGCTGTTTGAGGCATGCCTTTTGTACGACAAGGCGTTTCGCACAGTTGGGTTTATGGCGTGCTCGCTCTCGCGGGCGCAGCGCGTCTCCGGATGCGGCGACGCTTGTTTCCACGCGGCGGCACCTAAGCTTACAGATGCCTTTGATCCCACCATGTATGCCAAGGTATCCGATGACACCCGGGCGCTCGACGAGCTTACGGACTCACTCTCGGAAGCAGATAGCGGTGGTCGGCTCAAGCTGGCAACCCAAAAGTTCTACTTTGCCGGACTGGTCGCCTGCATCGAGAATTTGTGTCTGAGCCCGCATGGGGTGTCGTCAATCGAGCGTTCCGCCCGTATGCGTGATATGCTCGAGGCGCCTCGAACCCGTCAGATGGTCGCCGCGCTCAAGGATAACCATCGGGGGCTCGGTCTGTTGTTTGGGCCGATCGCCAGCGCCAAGCCCGCGCGCTGCGTGATGTGTACGCATCTGGCGGCTTTTCTTAACCGGACGGGCGCAAAAACCGCCTAAACGGCTCATCTCGAAACAAATTTGCATAGAATTGTTTCGAAATGCGTTCTTATACACAAAAGCCTTCAAATAGCGTTAAACTATTCAATCACTGATTGATTGTCTCCGCCATCTTTTGGAGAGAGGGTTTGTATGGCTAAAAAACGCAATGGGCGCCAGGATGCCATTAGAGATATTGTGCGCAATAAGGACGTCCGCACGCAGCGCGTGCTGGTCGATGAGCTCCGCGCTATGGGCTTTGATTGCACGCAGGCGACTGTCTCTCGCGATATTGCCGATATGGGGCTGCGTAAGCTCCCTGAGGGCATCTATGTTCTGGCAGAGGACCTGCACCTGCAGCGTATGGTTTCCGAGCTCGTAACGGGCGTTCTGCGCACCGATAATCTGGTTATGATCAAGGCTCAGCCTGGCACGGCTTCCGGCATCGCCGCCGCCGTTGATGCGGCAGAGCTGCCCGATGTGCTTGGCTCGCTTGCCGGCAACGATACGATTTTGGTTATTGCCCAGACGGCCGAGGACGGCGAGCGTCTTGAGGCGCTGATCAATAAGCTGAGCAATTCTCGCAAGTAGGCGTGCGGGTCGTGCGCTCGGCACTGTGTGCGTGACATAGTGGCTTGTAAGGGGTATCGACGTTGGTCGGTACCCCCTTTTTTTGTTTGCCGGTATAAAGACCGCCCACCAGGTCGCTTTAAACTAAAAGGCCCCCGAGCAGTTTAATAAGCTGCTCGGGGGCCTTGTTGCTTATGGCCGGATGATTTCTAGCCGACCGTATCGTCAGGCGTGGGCGAGGGGTCGGGAGTGGGCGTAGGCGTAGGCGTAGGCGTGCCGCCATCGCCGCCGGTCGAACCACCAGTTGAGCCGCCCGTCGAGCCACCGGTCGTACCGGTGCCGCCGGTGGTGTCGCCACCCGTGGTCTCGGTGGTCGTGGTCGTCGTGGTAGTCGTTGTGGTAGTTTCCTCTTCGTCCTCGTTCTCGTCCTTGTCGTCGTTCTCCGTCTTCTTGGCGTTGCTAGTGCCGTAGAACTTCCAGACGCTATTGTTCTTGTACGTGGGAGCCGTTCCGGTCTGGAATTCCTCGCGCTCGGTGCCCGCAAGAACGGTGTTCATGAACTTCTTAAAGACGGGCAGGTTGGTGCTGTCGCCCAGCAGGTCCGAACCGTACTTTTGGATGGGAATCTCGCCTGCGGAATAACCGGTCCACAGGGCGCATGTCAGTTGCGGCGTGAAGCCGCAGAACCACAGGTTGGTGGTGTTGTCAGTGGTGCCCGTCTTGCCGGCATAGGGCTGGTTGACGTTCAGCGCGCCGGCGGCACCCGTGCCGCTGCCCTGCATGACGCCGGATAGAACATCGGTAACCGCGGCAGCCTCGCCTTCGGTGAGCACCTGCGTGGGATTGTCGGTGTGCTGGTACAGAACCGAGCCGGTACGCGAGTCGATCTCGGTAATGGCGATGGGCTGACGGTAGTAGCCACCGTTGGCAAACGTTGCGTAGGCAGATGCCATCTCGAGCGGTGAGATGGACCCGGTGCCGAGCGTCATGACGGGAACGTCCTCGATATTGTCCTTGGCGGGATCGATGCCAAGCTTTTTGACGAGCGATATGATCTTGTCATTGCCGATGGCTTCGGCCACCTGAATGTAGCCGGTGTTGGATGAGTATGCCGTTGCCTGCTTAAGCGTGATGTTGCCATAGCTCTGGTTGCCGTAGTTTTGCACCTCGGTCGTGGTGCCCTTGGCCTTGAGCGGCGAGTTGCAGTTGAGGGTGACGTTGGGGTTCATACCGTTTTGGATGGCAGTTGCCAGCGTAAAGGCCTTAAACGTGGAGCCCACGGGGCGCTTTGCCGTAGCGTGGTTCACGTGATTCTCGTCGGCGTTGTAGTCGTAGCCGCCTACCATGCACTTGATGTAGCCGGTCTTGGGGTCAACGACGACCATGCCCATGTCCAGGCCGTCGAGCGAAAGCGTGTCGAGCTGCGAGCGCACAGCCTCCTCGGCCACCTGCTGCATGGTGGGGTCGATGGTGGTCTTGACGGTCAGACCGC
>CABUZF010000005.1 GCA_902495985.1 uncultured Collinsella sp. | reverse complement strand
TCGCCTCCATGCGCGAGCGCATCGAGGCGCTTGGCGGCACCTTCACCGCCGGCTCGCGTGCCAGCGCCGGCGGCTGGCGCGTGTTTGCCACCGTTCCCAAACAGCAAGGAGATGAGGGCCGATGAGGCTCATCGTTGTCGACGACGACCGCTTGGTGGTCGATTCGCTCAAGATTATCCTGGGCGCCCAGCCGCAGATCGAAGTGGTGGGCACCGGTGCCAACGGTAACGATGCGGTTTCGCTCTATGTCGAACACGCGCCCGATATCACACTGCTCGACATTCAGATGCCGGGGCGTGACGGACTTTCGGCGGCACGCGAGATCCTTGAGCGCGACCCTGCGGCGCGCGTGGTGTTTCTGACGACGTTCTCGGATGACGAGTACATTGTGTCGGCGCTCAAACTGGGCGCCCGCGGCTACCTGATCAAGACCGATGTCGCCGCCATTCCGCCAGCGTTGGCGCAGGTCATGGACGGCAAACGTGTGCTCGAGGGAAAGGCGATCGAGGATATCGATTTTGACGGAACGGGCATCGAGGCGGGCACGCCCCGCCGGCCCGCGGCCTTTGCCGGCCTGACCGACCGCGAGTTCGAAGTCGCCGAGCTCATCGCCCGTGGCCTCGACAACAAGGAGATCGCCGCCACCGCCTACATGGGCGAAGGCACCGTGCGCAACCACATCAGCTCGATCCTGGCAAAGATGGGCCTGCGCAACCGCACGCAGATCGCCATCGCCTACCTGCGAGGGTAATTACCCAACGGCCGACCGCCCCGGCATAGCAAAATGGCTGTTATCGATTTGATGCCATTTCAAAACTATGCCGGTTTACGGGGCTAAACCCAGGAACCCCGTCCATACTTGCGCTTTTCGAAAAATGACGGCTCATTTACCTGCGGTTTTATTCTTGCAACTATCGGCATGGTTGGGGGTTCGCGATTCGGCCCCGTAAACCGACATAGTTTTGGAACAGTGGGGTCACATATCGACGCCCCGCAAGCCGTACAGAGCCAAAAATGATCCGTTTTCCTCCGCCCGCGGAGATCGGCTGACGGCGCTCGCCACGAAATCGGCCCGTCTACTACGTTTAACTCGATACCCCTGACCATACCTTCGTTTTGAGCAAAACCGCAGGCGTTCTACCTGCGGTTTTGTTTTCGCGTTTTTTGACATGGTTGGGGGTAAGGGACTAAACGTAGTAGATAGGCCGATTTCGTGGCGCTCCCCCGCGCACAAAAGCGCCGCCACGGAGAAGGGAGATGTCTCCGTGGCGGCTGAGGGTGGGGGTGGGGGCTGCGTTCTGGCTCCCCGCCAGCGGCCCGGGGCCTTTTGGCCCCGGGCCGCTGTCAGCGCGCCTAGCGCTTACGGATACCCCAGACTAGGGCTCCGACGCCGGCCATGGCGATAACAAACGCCATGAGCAGTGCGGCAGCCTGCTGGTCGCCCGTAGTAGGCAGGAAGCCCTTGACCGTCTTGACGATGTTCGTCACCGTCTTGGGCGTGCCGGGATCGGGCGCCGGCACGGGCGTCTCGGGCTTCTTGTACGTGTTGTTGAACACGATACCCTCGACGCTCTTGTCGCCCTTGGTAAAGGCGACGTTCGCCTTGAGGTTGCCCTCGCCGTCATCGACCACGTTAACGGTCGCGGTAAAGACGGACTTGTCGTAGGTCATACCGGCCTCGTCGCCCTTGACCTCGCTGATGGTGTAGACGTACGTACCGGGCTCGTCGTACTCGAGCTTGTCGAAGTTGATCTTGCCGTCGGCGTCGTTGGTGACGGTGGACTCGGCGTCCTCGCCAACGAGCTTAAAGCTAAACTCGTCCTTCTTGAGCTCGCGTCCCTCGAGCACCTTGATGGCACCGATGGAGACCTGGGTAGGCATGGCGTGATACTTGTTGGTAAAGCCAGCCGACTCGGTGGTTCCCTCGAGCTTGTGCGTCGCGGTCAGCGTACCGTCGCCGTTGTCGGAGACGGTGGTCACGACGGTGTAGGTCGTGCCGTCATAGGTGACGCCCTTGTACAGGCCGAGCGCGTTGGGGCAAGCCTCGCGCAGCGTGTACGTGTGTGTACCGGGCGCCTCGTAGCGAATCGGGCTTAGTGCAACGTTGCCGTTGGCGTCGTTGGTGCCACTGGCGACAACCACGCCGTCCTCGAGCAGATCAAACGTGAACTCGCCGGCTGCAAGGTCGCGTCCGGTCAGACGCTTAACCGTCTTGACCTGATCGGTCACGGAAGAGTCGGCGGGCGCCACGCTGTACGTGTTGGTGAACGTGAAGTCCGCACCGTCGTCGCCGTTGCGCACGACACTCAGATGTCCGGCACCGTCGTCAGTCACGGTGTAGGAAACCTTGCGCGTGGCGTTGGTGTCATTGGTCACGCCAGGGGCGCTACCGGACTCGGCCACCGTGTAGGTAAAGGTGTGCGAACGCGGAGCGGTGGGGGCTGCGGGCTCGGACTCGTCGGTGTCGGCAGCGTCGCCGTCAGCGGCGTCGGCGTCAACCTCGGCCTCGTCGGCGTTGGCTTCGGCGTCGCTTAATGCGTCGTCAGAAGCATCGATCGTCACGCCCAAGGCGCGGTTGAGGTCCTCAAGCGTAAAGTGGATCTTGCCAAAGTCCACGTTGCCGGCCGCGTCGTTGGTTGCGGTCGCGCGCTCGGGCATCGGGGCGCCCGCCTCATCGGCAGTCACGGTAAAGGTGAACTTGCCCGCAATGTCTGCCGGGGTCAGGCCCTCGGCAGCCTGGAGCTTCTTGGTGCCGGCGAGCGCGGCGTCAACGGCATCGGCGCCGTAGACGTTCTCGAACACAGGCTCGACGCCACCGTAGTCAGGCTTTGCCGTCAGGGTACCGTCGCCGTTGTCGACGACGATGACCTTAAAGCTAAAGCTCGACTTCGCGGCGGTAATACCCTTTGCTGCAAGCGGGGACGTGTACTCAAACGCCGTGTAGTTGATGGTCCACGCAAGCTTGGCATCCGTGTCGGTGCGGATGGCGCGGCGGGCGTTTACCAGGTCGGCAAGCATCTCGGTCGTGTAATGCAGCTCGCCAAAGCTCACCTGGCCGTTAACGTTGGTAACGCACGTGCCGCCGATGGCTTCCGTCTCGCCCGCATAGGCGATACCAAAGTAGAACTCGCCGTCGGCCAGCGGACGGCCGGTCAGGGTCTTGGTGGCAACGACCTGAGCAACGGCACCACCAGGTGCATCGGTCGTGGCGCTATAGCTGTTGACGAACGGGACCACGGCGCTCTCGACCGCAGCGGCACCAGTCTCGTACTCGGTTACCAGCGTTCCCTTGTCGGGGTTGCCAGTAACGGTCGTGGTGGCAGTGAGCGTACCGGCACCATCGTCAGCGATAGCGATCGTCACGGTGCGCTCGGCGCTATCGTAGGTGTAGCCGGGCTTGCCGTCGTTCTTCTCGGCCACGGTGTATTTGAAGGTCTTGCCGGCGTCAGCCTGCGTAAACTTGACCTCATGGCCCGCTAGAATGTCAATCAGACCGACCGTTGCCTCTGCCGTCGCAGGAGACTTGAAAGTGTTGGCCCCGGGCAGCAGACCAAGTGCGTTGGCCGAAGCCTCGTCGGCGGGCGTCACGGTAAAGCTAAACTGGCCCTCGGTCATGGGACGTCCGGAGAGGGTCTTGCTGAGCTTAAGGCCGCCGGCCGCGGCGTAATCGAGCTCAGTGCGGTACGTGTTGGTGAAGCGGCCGCTTTCCTTCTTGGTGACGTTGGCGGTCAGGACGCCCTCGCCGTTCTCGGTCACGGCCACTTCGGCGGTCGCGACATGTCCGTCATACGTCATGCCCGCCGCGTTGCCCGCGTTCTCGCGGATCTCATATTTGTAGGTTCCGGCAGCCGTGTAGCGAATCTTGCCGAAGTTGATGGCGGCGATGCCATCCTTCGCGTCCTTCTTGCTCACGGTTACGGTTGCGGGATCGGGCAGCGGGGCGCCCTCGGGAGCGGTGATGGTAAAGCTGAACTCGTCTGCATCCGTCCAGTCGCGGCCGTCAACGGCCTTGCTCAGGTCAAAGTCGAGCTCTGCATCGAGCGGGATCACGCTGTAGGTATTCTTGAACTCGGCGAGTTCGTCGCCCTTCAGGACATGCTTCGCCTCGAGCGTGCCGTCGCCGTTGTCGGTGATGGTGGTCTCGATGGTGTATTCGGCGGTGCTGTAAGTGATGCCCTTGCTGGTGGTTCCGCCGTTGACCTCGCGCAGCGTGTAAGTGTGCTTGCCAGCCTCGGTGTACTTCACGGCGCTCATCGTGATCTTGCCGTCGGCAGCGTTGGTGCCGGTGGCGACGACATCGTTACCCTCGACGAGCTCGAAGGAGAACTCGCCGGCAGCAAGCTCGCGGCCGTCCAGAACCTTGGTCGCGGTGATCTGGTCGGTGACGCTGAACTCACCAGGATTCGGCTTGTAGCTGTTGCTGAACTTCGCCTCGTCGTCGCCCTTCAGGACATGCTTCGCCTCGAGCGTGCCGTCGCCCTTGTCGGTGATGGTCGTCTCGATGGTGTAGGTCTTGCCATCGTAGGTGATGCCGTTGCCGGCGTCGCCCGGGACCTCGCGCAGCGTGTAGGTGTGCTTGCCGGGCTCGTTGTAGGTGATCTCGCTCATCGTAATCTTGCCGTCGGCAGCGTTGGTGCCCCTAGCGACGACCTCGTTGCCCTCGACGAGCTCGAAGGAGAACTCGCCCTCAGCCATGTCGCGTCCGGTCAGGTACTTGGTCGCCTTGATCTTGTCGGTAACGCTGGAATCCTTGGGCGTCACGTTATAGGCGTTCTCAAAGGTCGCCTTCTCGTCGTTTTGCAGCTTGTGCTCCACGCTGAGGGTGCCGTCGCCGTTGTCCTTGACGATGGTCACAATAGTGTACTCAGCGGTGCTGTAAGTAATGCCGTTTTCGGTGGTGCCGGCCTTGGTCTCGCGCAGCGTGTAGGTGTGCTCGCCAGTCTCAGTGTAGGTGACGGGATCCATCACGATCTTGCCGTCGGCATTGTTGGTGCCGGTGGCGACCACGCTATTGCCCTCGACGAGCTCGAAACGGAACTCGCCAGCCTTGAGGTCGCGCCCGGTCAGTGACTTGGTCGCCTTGATCAGGTCGGTGACGCTGGAGTCCTTGGAGCCAGGCCTGTAGGAGTTGGTGAACTTCGCCTCGTCGGCGCCCTTCAGCTTGTGCTCTACGCCGAGCGTGCCGTCGCCGTTGTCCTTGACGACGGTCTCGACGGTGTAGGTCTTGCCGTCGTAAGTGATCCCGTTGCTGGCGTCGCCCGGGACCTCGCGCAGCGTGTAGGTGTGCGTTCCGGCCTCGGTGTACTCGATGGCGCTCATCGTGATCTTGCCGTCGGCGGCATTCTTGCCGGTGGCGACGACCTCGGCGCCCTCGCCCTCGCCCTCGACGAGCTCGAAGGAGAACTCGCCGTCCTTGAGGTCGCGGCCGTCCAGAACCTTGGTCGCGGTGATCTGGTCGGTGACGCTGGAGCTAGACGGCGTCACGTTGTAGGAATTCTTGAACTCGGCGGTCTCGGCGGGCTCGGCGCCCTGCAGCTTGTGCGTAGCACTGAGCGTACCGTCACCGTTGTCGGTGATGGTGGTCACGATGGTATAGGTCTTGCCGTCGTAGGAGATGCCGTTGCTGGCGGTTCCGCCGTTGACCTCGCGCAGCGTGTAGGTGTGCTCGCCTGCCGCGGTGTACTCGACGGCACTCATCGCAATCTTGCCGCGAGCGTCGTTGGTGCCGGTGGCGACAACATCGTCGCCCTCGACGAGCTCGAAGTTGAACTCGCCGTCCTTGAGGTCGCGGCCAGCCAGGACCTTGGTCGCGGTGATCTTATCGGTGACGCTGAAGCTCTTGGGGGTCAGATTGTAAGCGTTCTTGAACTCGATGCTCTTAACGTCCTCGGCACCCTTCAGCTTATGCGTAGCCACCAGCTGGCCCTTACCGTTATCGCTGATGGTCGTCACGATGGTGTAGACGTTTTCGTCGTAGGTGATGCCACCAGCGTTGCCCTTGACCTCGCGCAACGTGTAGGTGTGCTGACCGATCTCGGTGTACTCGATGGGGCTGAACGCAACGTTGCCGTTGGCGTCATTCTTTACAGTCTCGATAAGCTCCGAGCCCTCGCCCTTAACCTCGCGCAGCTCAAAGCTGAACTCGTCTGCCTCGAGGTCGCGGCCGGTCAGGGACTTGGTCGCCTTGATCTGGTCGGTAACACTGGACTCAACATGATCCGCAGCATAGGTGTTCTTGAACTCGGTCTCGCCCGAGGTCTTCGTCGCAGAAGCCTCAAGCTTGCCCTTCTCATTGGGCTTCACTGTCACGGTGAACTCTGCAACGTTGTCGCTGTAGGCGATGCCGTCGACCGTGGTCCCGGCATGCTTCTCGCTAACCTTGTAGACATACGTGCCCGGCTTGTCATAGGCAATCTCGCCGAAGCTAATGCCCGCATGGCCCTTTGTTGCAACCGCAATCTTGGACTCAGGCATCGGGGCGTTGCCCTCGGACGTCAGGCCAAACTCAAACTTGTCCTCATTCGTCCAGTCGCGTCCCTCGAGCACCTTGACCAGGCCAAAGTCGGCAGTTGTCAACGTTGTCGGCTTGGTATTGAGCGTAAAGTTAATCTTGCCGTTATTGCCCAGATAGACATTGACCTTCGTCGCGCCGGAAACAACCTTCGTGTTGTTCCACTGGGGATTGATTACGTCGCGTGCGGTGTCAGTCGGGTTTCCGCCAACACGTTCCTTGGTGGTGTGAAGCTGATTGATAAAGGCGAGGCGCGCGGTACCAGCCTTAATCGACCAGTGATTGTCTTCCTTTACCAAAGCGCCTTCAAAGCTTTCAAGCTCGCTTCCCTTAACCGGAATCGAAACGGAATCATCGTACGGCGCGCCCGACGAGTTCTGCGCCATAAACTCATCTTTGTACCAATAGGTCTTAGAGCCCGAAGGCTTTTCCGTTGCAAGCTTGGTGCAAGCCGCATCTGTGTAGACGGGCGTTAGCTTTTGGAAGTAGTAGTAACTATTCGTAGCAGCAGGCTCAAAGCTTGCGACCGTATCGCCCGCATCGTCGCCGGTCCATTTGTTGGCATAGAAGCTGACGGTATTGGAATCGGCGTCCTTGTGCTTGTCGATATAATCCTGCAGCCCCGGAACGTTATTGGGAGTAAACAGATTCGCGCGCGCAATAGACTTTACGCTCGATGCATACACCACGCGGATAGGCGAGATGGCATCCGTGGAGTCAACCACAAACGTACCCGCCGACTTGTCAACGGTAAAGCGACGCAGCGGAATGAGCGATGCGGGGACCTTGACCGTCACGATGTCACCGCGCTGCGGATTATTCTCGTCCGCGCGGTCGACCGTGATCACCAGGTGAGCGAGCTCGCCATCAAACGTATAGGTATCGATATTGCCATCGGTCGACTTGGTAGCGGCGCCATAGGTCTTGCCGTTGTACTCAGCACCGGTAAACCCGTCGACTTGCATGAAGGCACCCAGCTCGTCCTCGAATGTGATGTAACCGGAGCCGTTGGGATTGTTGCCCTCGACCTTGGTCGGGAAACCCTTGCCCGACGTAATGGCACTCGAGATGTCCTTAAAGACCTGATCAAGCTCGGCGGCGTTGGTCGCCGACTTGTAGTAGCTGGCACCGGCAACGGGGTTGCCAAAATTGACATTCCACTTCTCAGTTCCAAAAAGGCCATGGCTTACGGACGATGTGGCCTCCGGATAGTTACTCGACACGGCATGCATGAACTTATTCTTATTGCTCGTGTCGTTGCTTGTTGGATCGTCGTCCGGCTTCGCACCGTTGAAGATACCGATGGTATAAATGGTCGCCCCGCCGCTCTTTATGGTCTTGGCGGTATTGATGGCGTCCCTAGCGACCGCGGGCTCAAAATCACGAGAGCTCGTAGGTGAGCCATCGGTGAAGAACACGACGATCTTCTGGGCGCCTTCGCGACCAGAAGTGATGCCCTTGGCCAGGTCCATGCCATAGTCGGCACGCGTGGCACCGGCAGGCTTGATGGAGTTAATCGTGCTCCTGAGACTCTCTGCGCCGTCGTCTGAGCACGCCATCAGCTTTTGCATGGTCTGCGAGTAGTTGTAGCTATAGCGGCCATCGCGATAGGTGTCATTGCCGATCCAGTCAGTCTTCTTTCCTGCAAACTTAACGATGGCAACTTGGTGCTGTTTGCTCGCATCCTTAATGCTCTTGTTTTGCTCGGCAATGGTGTCGATAAAGTGGTTGGCAGCATTCTTGAGCGCAACGATACGCTTGGTAGAATCTCCACCACCCATAGAATCATCCATTGAGCCAGAGGCATCGAGCACCATCACGATGTCGAGCGGCTTGGAAACCAGCGACGTTGTATCGGATGTCGAAGACATCGCCGAAAGCGTGGTCAAAAAGTCCGATTTCCCGTCATCGATTGCTTGGACCGTCTTATCCGTCCAAATTCGGCCGACGTTTTGCGTCGTGACCTTACTGCCGTCATAGCCGCCCGCCCAGAACTTCCAATGGTTACTGGTGTCGTGGTCGACTACCTTTGTCGCTTCCGGTCCGTCCATTCCGGTGCTGGACCTGGCGTTGGCCTCGGGCAGCATGGCAAATGCTGCAGCCGGCAACACCAGCGCCACGGCCAGTATCACCGCCAAGAGACCCCTCGTGTACTTACCCATCGCGTCTCCCTTCTCGCGGGCTCAGACCTTGCATCAGCCTAAAGTTACGGAATGAGACACAATTAGGGCAGGTGACACATGTTCCAGATTCGATTTTAGGCGTGAGACAAATGTCTCAACAAAGTTGAGACACGAGGGTTTTCGCAGGAAAACGGGTGCGATTCAAGATTGACGGGACAAAAGGGCCCGTTTTCCTCCATCCCCGAGGGATCAAAGGATGTTACGGATATGGTGCCATTTCAAAACTATGCCGGTTTACTACGATAAAAACGAGGTCGCCGATCACGCGCGACTTTTTCACAAAACTGCAAGCCGTCTACCTGCGGTTTTTGTTTTGCCAAATGCGGCGTGGTTGAGGGTAGGCGATTTATCGTAGTAAACCGGCATAGTTTTGTTCGCGGAGGCTTAGCCGCACGTTCACGCGCGGGGCCGGTGGGGCAATTTTGCCCCACCGGCCCCTATTCCAGTGCTATTCCAGCTTGGTTTCTACCGTGGGAGTCTTGTCCGCTGCAACCGGAGTGCGGGCGGTATCCATAGTCAGGCAGTGCTTGGGGCAGCTTTCGATGCACTCGCCGCACACCACGCAGGCATACGGGTCAATCGACCAGGTGCCGCCTTTGCGATCGACCGCGAGCGCGCCCGCCGGGCAGCGACGCGCGCACATCCCACAGCAAATGCACACGTCCATGTCATTGACGATATGCCCGCGCAAGCGCTCAGGCGCCGCCAGCTTCTCCTGCGGATAGCACACCGTGACCGGCTGCTTGACCATAGAACCTAAGGCCGTCTTGGCAAATGTCAGTAAACTCATGCCGCGCCTACCTTTCCGTGCAGCTAATGCAGGGGTCGATGGTCAGGATAATCATGGGCACGTTGGCAAGGAGCACGCCCTGCAGCGCATGTGTCAGACCCGCAAGGTTCTGCGACGTCGGCGTGCGCACGCGAAAACGGTCCAGATTCTTGGTGCCGTTGCCGCGCACATAGTAGTACGCCTCGCCGCGCGGCTGCTCAATCACAACCTCGCCGCGCGCGCCGTCGGCCGGCGTGAGCTTGGTACGCCCGCCGATACCGTCGTGAGGAATCTTGCCCACAAGCTCCTTGATGATGTCCATGGCCTGCGTGACCTCGGCGCAACGCACCTGGCAGCGGGCATAGCAATCGCCATCGGTAGCAACGATGGGCTCAAACGCGGCCAGACCCGCATAGGCGCCGTCACCGAACATGCGCACGTCGTAATCCACGCCCGAGGCGCGACCAAACGGGCCGACCATCGACAGATTCAGCGCATCCTTCTTGCTGATCACGCCCACGCCATGCAGGCGCTCGCCACAGCTGTCGTCGTCCAAAAACGTATGCACCAGGGCCTCGTAGTCGGGGCGCATGGCGTCGAGCGTCTGGACAATGCCCGCCAGCTCGGAGTCCTCGATATCGTGCTTAAGGCCGCCGATCTCGTTAATCGACAGAATCACGCGCCCGCCGCAAGTGCTCTCAAAAATCTTGAGAATTTGCTCGCGCAGGGTCCACGAACGATAGAACAACGCCTCGAAGCCAAAGGCATCGGCGAGCAGGCCCAGCCACAGCAAATGCGAGTGAATGCGCGAAAGCTCGTGCAGAATGGTGCGGATATACTGCACGCGGCCGGGCACCTCGATGTCGAGCATACGCTCGCAGGCGCTGGCATAACCGTAGCTGTGGCCCACGGCGCAGATGCCGCAGATGCGCTCGGCGATGTAGCCAAACTGATGCATATCGCGCTTTTCGGTGAGCTTCTCGAGGCCGCGGTGCACAAAACCGATCTGCGGAATTGCCTCGATGACGCGGTCGTCCTCGATCACCAGGTCCAGATGAAGCGGCTCGGGCAGCACCGGGTGCTGCGGGCCAAACGGAATAACGGAGCGATGCGCCATGGACCTTACGCCTCCCTTTTCTGCTTATCGCGGGCGGCCTTGGCGGCAAGCGCCGCGCGGACCTTGGCCGCTTTCTCGGGATCCATGGCGGCAAGCTTTGCCTCCATCTCGGCGGCCTTGAGCGCGGCCTTCGCAGCGGCTTCATCGTGCTGAGCATCGGAGCCGGCAGCCGCAGCGGGCTGAGCAGCGGCGCCCGCGGCATCGCCGGCGCCTGCGGCGCCCTCCCCCGCAGAGGCCGCGGCAGCGGCGGCCTTTTCGGCCGCGGCCTTGCGCGCCTTGGCCTCGGCGGCGGCACGGACCTTCATGGCCTTCTCGCGCGTAGCTTTCACCTCGGGTGTGATCACACTCATGGGCTCGGCGGTCGAGACCTGGTAGAAAAAGCCGTTAAAGTCGACCTGCATGTCGGTGATGGCAAGACCAAACAGGTCATGCGCCTCGTTCTCAAACGGGAATACCGCCGGATAGTACGAGCTGATGGACGGAATCTCCTGGTGCTGGTCGATGCCCTCGACTACCAGGTTCTCAATTGCATAGCTGCCGTCCTGAGCGATCTGCTCCTGAGCAGCACGAACGTTGATAAACGTATAGACCAAGCGATACGTGCCGTCGTCGACGTTGCGCTCGGCGTGCATTTGCACAAAGCGCGCGCCAGCACCCTTGAGCGCCTGCACATGCGGCAACAGCTCATCGATCACGACGGTGGCATAGATAGCCTTTTGCATTACTCGGCCTCCTTTGCAACGGCGGGCGCGGCAGGCTTCCCGGCAGACGCGTCACCGACGGCGGGCGCGTAGCCGGCCCCAGCCGCGACTACAAACCCGTCCTCGCCCAGCTCAACGCCACCGTCCCAGGTAGCGGCGCCGCCCACGGTGAGCGGGTCGCCGCCGGCACGCATCACGGCTTCCTTCTGGTCCAGGATGCCGCATGCCTCCACAATGGCATCGATCACGGTCTCGGGGCGAATGGCACATCCGGGCGCGTACACGTCCACGGGAATCGCGCGGTCCACGCCGCCGATCACGTTGTACGCATCGCGAAACACACCGCCCGAGCACGCGCAGATGCCGCAGGCCACCACGCACTTGGGCTCGAGCATCTGGTTGTAAATCTGGCGCACGACAGGCAGGTTCTGAGCATTGACCGAACCCGTCACCAAAAAGATATCCGCATGCTTGGGGTTGCCGGTATTGACCACGCCAAAGCGCTCCGCATCGAACAGCGGCGTGAGCGAGGCCAGCACCTCGATATCGCATCCGTTGCAGCTCGAGCCGTCATAATGAATAACCCACGGCGAGCGCGACATTTTATGATCCATGGATGCCGCCTCCTAAATAAACACGTCGACGAGGATGGGCATAAGGTTGAGCAGGCCAAACACCAGTGCCACGCCCCAGCCGAGCTTAAAGCAGCTGCGCCAGGTGCTGCGTGCGAAGGTGTTGTCGATCAGCACCTCGACAAAGTACGTCGCGGCCATAACGACCAGGGCAACCAGCCAGCTCAAGGGGTTGTCCCAAACAAAGAACATGCCCACCCACATCAAAAACAGCACGGTCTCGCACCAGTGCATAAGGGTCATCTTGGCCAGCGTGCCGCCGCTCATCTCGGTGGCGACGCCCTGGACAATCTCCTGGTGCGCGTGATGCGAGTACGAAAGGTCAAACGGCGACTTGCGCAGCTTGATGGTAAGCACCGCGAGCAGTGCGAGGAAAATGGGCGCGCTGTACACGATGATGGGGGCCGACTGCCCCGTCACGGCGATGGAATCGAAGCTATCGGTGGCGAGATACAGGCCCACACTCATCAGCAGAACGGCGGGCTCGTAACTCATAACCTGCAGCAGCTCGCGGTCGGCGCCAACCTGGGCAAACGGGCTTTGCGTCGAGGCAGACGCCAACACCACAAAAATCGCGGCGAGTGTCACCATAAAGGCGCACAGCAGCGTGTTGGAGCCCGACACAAAGATGCCGCCGCCCACCACGGTAAAGATGAGCGCGCACGCCATGTAGGTATCGTCCATGGTGTTTACGCTGGCAGGGGCTTTGCGCAGGAGCTTGGCAACATCGTAGAAGGGCTGCAGCAGACGCGGGCCCACGCGGCCCTGCATGCGAGCCGAAAGCTTACGGTCAAGACCGTCGACCAGGCCGCCCACAAGCGGCGCCAGCAAGGCAAACGCCACGGTACCAATAAAGATGCCCACGACGCCCGAACCTTCGAAATACTTGCCGCGCAGCACCGAAGGCGCGCTCATGGCAAGCCGCTCGGGCCCAATCCACGCGCAGCACAGCAGCGCAAACAAGATAATGCTGCAGCACACGACGCTGCCCGCGGGACCAATACGCTTCTCGCCAAGGGCGTCCTCCGAGTACCAATTGCGCTTTTCGGCCTTCACCTCGTGTCCCATCGAGCCGCGGAAATGGCGGTAATTGTCGGTTCCCACACCCGAAAGATATACGTTTACGTGCGGTTTGTTGCTCACGCGGAACGACGTCAGCAGCACCACGGCGATAAACGCCACGATAACGACCATCAGATACATGGCGTCCTTGCCAATAACGTACGGCACGCGGCCAAACACCATGGCCAAGTAAGGCGACACCAGACCGCTCGAGATAACCGGGAACGCCACGCAGCACAGAATCAGCAGCGCAGCGATGGTGTTGAGCGCCATCCATTCGGTCTTATGGACATTGACCTCAACGTTTTGAGCCGTGGGGTCGACGCCCGAAAGCTTGGCAAGCCACTTGCCCCAGAAGAAGAACGTCGCGGCCGAGCCAAAGGCAAGCACCATGATCATGAGAACGTTGCCGGTCTGCGCGAACGCCACCAGGGCGCCCCACTTGGACACGAGCATGCCAAACGGCGCCACAAACATGCCCATAATGCCCAGCATCATCAGACGCGTCAGGTGCGGCATACGGCTGAACAGACCGTCCATGTCCTCGATATTGCGGCTGCCAATATGATGCTCGGCCGTGCCCACGCACAGGAACAGCAGCGACTTTGCCACCGTATGGAACAGGATCAGAAAGATGGCGGCCCACACGGCCTCGGGCGCGCCGACACCCAGGCAGGCACTGATGAGGCCCAGGTTGGAGATGGTGGAGTACGCGAGCACGCGCTTGGCGTTGCTCTGCGAGATGGCCATGAGGGCAGCGAGCAAAAACGTGATGGCACCCACACTCGTGACCATAAAGCCGGTCACGGGATAGATGGCATAGAGCGGGCTCAGCTTGACCATCAGGAACACGCCGGCTTTGACCATGGTGGACGAGTGCAGCAGGGCGCTCGTGGGCGTGGGGGCAACCATGGCACCCAACAGCCAAGTGTGGAACGGCATCTGTGCGGCCTTGGTGAGTGCGGCGAGCGACAGCAGAACGACCGGCATCACCAGCAGCGCGGATTGCGCGGTTCCGGCGCCGGAAAGCTCGATCATGCCCGAGATGGTCAACGGCATGCCGTTGACGTGCAGGAACATAAGGCCAACCAAAAACGCGATGCCACCCAGCATGTTGAGGATGATCTGGGTGAAGGCGTTCTTGATGGCCTCGGGCGTGCGCGTGTAGCCAATCATAAGGAACGAGCACACGGTGGTGATTTCCCAGCCGCAGAACAGCCACTCAAGGTTGTCGCTCGTCACGATGACGAACATGGCCGAGAGGAACAGGAACATGAGCGCCAGGAACTGCGGGCGCCGGTCGGGGGCGGTCTGCCCGCGCAACGCGGCCTCGTGCTCGTCATGGGCCTGGAAGTCCTTCATGTAGCCCAGGGCGTACACGCAGATCAGGCTGCCGACGATGCCGACGGCAAGCACCATGATCACGCTCATGTAGTCCAGGTAGAGCGGCGTCGCCGTGACGACCTCGGCCGCGGGCAGCGTCATGGCTGCAAAGGCAACGGAGCCCACCAGCTGGACTATGCCGAGCACACCGGTAAGCACGTTCCTATATTTGTACGCGTTATACAGGATGACGGCGCACAGGATGACATCGATGGCGGAGCTGATGATCGAGAGCACATGCGAGGCTCCGGGGGCGACCTCAAAGCTCTGCGGGCCCGTGCCAAAAAACATGACGGCGACTACAACTGTCACCGCCATAATGATGCCGGAACCTATGAGCCCCACCGCATCGCGGGCGCGGTCACCGCGCGCGAACAGCATACCCAGCGCCGGTACCAGCGGAAACAGGGTAAGGAAATACAGTAGCGTCATACCATCACTCCCCCATGCAAAAACGCTGCAATTGTTTAACGTTATAGCTCAATTGAGGAGTAGCAGCAGCGGGTTTTCGGTCAACTGGGGAGTTTTAGGCGTACGGGGTAAGGAGTCTGTCCGCATTGGAGTAGAGGGGTGACGCTCCCTTACCGCAGCGGCAGGCGCGCGGGCCACTGTGCGCGGTTTATTGGCCACGTTGGAAGATGTCCCGATAGGCTCGCGGCAGTCCGAAAAGTTGGCGCGGCAAGAAAAATGCGCCCCTGTGGGCGCACCATCCCGTTCGCTATTCCGCCTTTTTAACGCGCGGCTTATCGACCAGCGCGGACTCACCGCTCTCGCGATACTGGCGGCACCAGGCCTTGACTGAAGACTCGCTGGGAATCCCATACTTGATCATGGTCTCGCGAACCGTCAGGCCGTTTTCCAGACGGTCCTTAACCACGGCGAGTTTTACGTCGTACGAATAGGTGTGATGGCAAGCGCCCGCATTGAACACGGCGTCGGCACCGCCCACGGCATATGCGCGGGCCCACTGACGAGCCGTGGCCTGGGGAATGCCAAGCTTTGCGGCGAGGGCGCGGTGACCGACCCCCTCTTGGAGGATCTCGACGGCGCGCTGCCTAACCTCGGGCGCATGCGTGCGAGTCCTAGTTGCTTCCGACATACCTGCCACTTCTTAGCCTCAACCGTTAATCTGCCTTCTTACGTGCTTGTTAGATAGTAGCATTTTGCTGTTTGCTCAAAACCGTTAATTAAAATAGACGCGGCGTTATCTGGACATTTGGCACCAATTTACGACATTTCTTTATCGATTATTTACGCTGGTAGCTGACTCGCAGCTAATCGTCATTCGCTTGTCAACAAAATTGGCATCTCTTTATGTCCTTTGATATAGAGGATATAATTATTAACCCCTCCCCCAATAATTTTGAGCGGCCTGCAAGGTGGTAGATGTCCTCACTCCTCATGATTACCGCGCATTGCCATCCATCAGAGCAAAACAAAAAGGGCGGGGCCTGCTGCGCTTGCAGACCCCGCCCCGGTTGACACCCGATGGGACGCAGTCGGGCGAGGCGGATCCGTGCTACCGCCCCGCCCCGCTGCGATGTTACCTACAGCTCGTTGGCCGCGTGATATGCCGTGCGGATGGCGCTGGCAATGTCGGCGGTGCGCTCGCCCGAGCAGTCGCCCACGCAGGTCACGGGCACCGTCACGCCGTCCAGGTCAAACGCGTTGGCCTTGGAACCCACGGCCATCACCACGTAATCGCAGGCGATCTTCACCGGCTCCTCGGCGCCGTCCTCGGTGGTGCGAATGGCCTCCACGCCCTCATCAGTAATGGCGGTCAGGCGGGTCTTCACGTGCTGCTCCACGTTATGCTCGGCAAAGTCGCTCATAATCAGCGGCAGAATGGTCCCGGACTCGCCCGCGGCAATCTTATCGAGCATCTCCACGATCGCCACCTCGCAGCCGTGCTGCAGCAGGTACTCGGCAGTCTCGGTGCCCACCAGGCCGCCGCCAATGACGGCGACGCGGCCCGTAAGCTCCACCTTGCCGGCCAGCACGTCCCAGCTCGAGACGACCTTGTCCGAATCGGCACCCGGAACGGGAATGACCACGTCGTGCGCGCCCACGGCCACAATCGCGGCGTCGGCGGCGTTGAGGTCCTCGGCGGTAGCGGCATGGTTGAGCTCGACCTTCACGCCCAGGCCAGGCAGAATCTTCTCGTAGTACTCGACCGAGCGCATGATCTCGTCCTTGCGCGGAGGCGCAGCCGCCAGCACAATCTGGCCGCCCAGATGATCGCTCGCCTCGTAAACGGTCACGTCGTAGCCGCGCTTGGCCGCCACGCGCGCGGCCTCCAGGCCGGCGATGCCGCCGCCCACCACGGCAATCTTCTTGTCGCCCTCGCCTGGCTTAATGGCGATAGTCGCCTCGTCGCCGTTCTCGGCATTGAGAACGCACGAGATGTACTTGCGGTTTTGAATCGCGTCGACGCAACCCTTGTTGCAGTTGAGGCACTCGCGGATGGGCTCACCCGTGGCGGCCTTCAGCGCAATGTCGGGGTCGCACATGAGCGAGCGGCCGTAGGCGATGATGTCGGCCGCGCCGTCTTCCAGGATCTTCTCACCGGCCTCGACCGAGACAACACGGCCCACGGTTGCCACCGGCACGGAGACCAGGGCTTTGACGCGCTCGGCCACCGGCAGCGTCCAGTTGTAGGGCATGGCGCCCATGGGCGGAATGGTGTCGCCCATGTTGCCGGTGTGGTTTGCCTGTGCGACCTGGATCATGTCGATGCCCGCGCCCTCGAGCAGCTTGGCAAACTTGCAGGCCTCGTCGGGCTGCAGGCCGCCCTTGCCGCGCGGCGTGCCGTCGGGGTTCTCCATAATCACGGGGAGCTTGTACTCCACCATCAGCTGCGGCGCGGCTTCCTTAATGGCGGCGACGACCTCGAGCGCATAGCGAACACGGTTCTCGAACGAGCCGCCGTACTCGTCGGTGCGCTGGTTGAGGATGGCCGAGCACAGCGAACCCACCAGGCGGTCGCCGTGGACCTCGATGGCGTCAATCCCGGCCTGCTGCGCGCGGGCGGCCGAGGCAGCGATGGCCTCCTTGATCTGGGTGAGCTGCTCTACGCTCGCCTCGTTCACAAAGTGCTGCATGTCATGGTGCAGCTTGGCGTATGCCTGCTTGCGGATCTCGTTGGACTCGGCCATCTTGGCGGCAAAGGTCTCCTCGTCGCCGGCGGCCTTGGCCTCCTGCGCGACCTTGGCGGCAGCCATGGATCCCATGACCATACGGCCGACACCGGGCACGTCGTACTCGGGGTGGAACAGTTGCAGCGCAACCTTGGCACCGTGCTTGTGGACGGCATCGGCCAGCGCCTTAAACGTGGGGATCTGGGCGTCGGTCGCCAGCTTGGGCGTGGGGCTTGCGGTCATAACGGGAGCAACGTCGCCGATGACGATGTAGCTCACGCCGCCACGGGCCAGGCGCTCGTAAAAAGCCAGGCTGCGCTCGCCAATGGAACCGTCGCGCTCCTCGTAGCCGGTGGTCAGCGGCGGGAACATAATGCGGTTTTTGAGCTCAAGGGGGCCAACCGTAATGGGCTGGAGCAGCTTGGATGCAGGTGTGGTCATGGACATTCCTCTCTTGTAGGCGCGGCGGCGATGATGCCGCGTAGTTGTCTAGAGGATATGGCATGGGAGCACGGCGGCACAACGGAAATCGGCGAATATCAGGTGGCGGCAGGTGGATGGGGCGAGGCGGCCCGTCGGATGGGATGAGCCCGGCCGTCGGTTTATCTCGATCTGTAACACCTGCAGATCAAAAACGACCCTAGATGTTACAAATCGAGACGAACAAACTCGGTCCGACCAAACATCTCAATCTGTAACATCTAGACCGACTTTTAGCCTCCACCTGTTACAGATCAAGACAAACGGCAACCGTCCGTCCGAACATCTCAATCTGTAACAACAACTCGGCAAAATCTGTCCCTCGTGTTACAGATTTAGACAAACAGGACCCAGCCCACCGGTGTATCTCGATCTGTAACACCCAGCCGCCCAAATCGGATCTAGATGTTACAGATCGAGATTTTGTTTGAGAGGCCGAAAATTGGACCGAAAACACGGTCCCGGAATAACAAAAAAGCTCGTCGGCTAGACCGACGAGCTGCAAGTTCTTGGTCGCGGGGGCAGGATTTGAACCTACGACCTCC
>CABUZF010000004.1 GCA_902495985.1 uncultured Collinsella sp. | reverse complement strand
GTGGGCTGCGGAAACGTGGTTCTTTCCGTACAATAGTTCAACTCGTGTAAACGCAGGGAAGGGACATTCATGGCAGACATGATCGAGATCAAGCATCTCAACAAGTACTTTGGCGACCTGCATGTGCTCAAAGATATCAATCTCACCGTTAAGCGCGGCGAGAAGCTCGTAATGATCGGGCCTTCCGGCTCGGGTAAGTCGACGCTCATCCGTTGCGTCGATTATCTGGAGGAGCCCACGTCGGGCGAGGTCGTCATCGACGGTACGCCGCTCACCAAGAAGAATCACCTGGAGATGGCTCGCAAGTATAGTTCCATGGTGTTTCAGCAGTTCAACCTGTATCCCAACATGACGGTGCTCGGCAACCTGACGCTCGCGCCCATCAAGCTGCAAAAGAAGAGCAAGGAGGAGGCGACCGAGATCGCCATCGCCGCACTCAAGCGCGTCGGCATGGCTCATAAGGCCGGCGAGTATCCGCAGAATCTCTCGGGTGGTCAGCAACAGCGCATCGCCATCGCCCGTGCTCTGTGCACCAAGCAGCCCATCATCCTGTTTGACGAGCCGACCTCGGCGCTCGACCCCGAGATGGTCCAGGAGGTTCTGGACGTTATGATTGAGCTCGCGCAGGAGGACATCACCATGATCTGCGTGACGCACGAGATGGGCTTTGCGCGCCAGGTGGCCGACCGCGTCATCTTTATGGAGGACGGCCGCATTCTGGAGGAGGGCACGCCCGAGCACTTCTTCGATAACCCCGAGAACCCGCGCTGCCGCGAGTTTCTGTCCAAGATTTTGCACTAGGCGCGGTGATGGACATGACGGATATGACGAGGGCGGCCGTGTCGCGCCGTCACTTTTTGCAGCTGGCGGGCGCCGGCATGCTTGCGCTGACGGGGACCGCGCTTACCGGTTGCGGCACCTCCACCAGCGGCGAGGGCTCCGACAAGGGGTCCAAGCTTGCGGCCATCAAGTCGCGTGGCCATCTGAATGCCGGCGTTAAGAAGGATGTTCCCGGCTATGGCTATTACGACACCGCCAAGGGCCGCTTTGAGGGTATGGAAGTCGATTTGTGCTACCAGATCGCCGCTGCCGTCTTTGGCGTGAGCTACAAGGAGGCCCGCGCCCAGGAGCTTGTCGAGTTTACCGACGTAACGCCCAAGACGCGCGGCCCGCTGATCGATAACGGCCAACTCGACGTGGTCGCGGCGACCTACACTATCACCGACGAGCGCAAGAAGAGCTGGGATTTCTCGACGCCGTACCGCACCGACTACGTGGGACTCATGGTCAAGAAGCGTTCGGGTTTTACCTCGATTGAGGACCTGGACGGCAAGATCATCGGCGTGAGCCAGGGTGCTACCACGCAGGGCCTGATCGAGCAGATGATCAAGGACAACGGCTTTAGCTGCAAGCCCGAGTTTAGGGCCTTTAGCGGCTACCCCATCATCAAGAGTTCGCTCGACGCCGGCAATATCGACGTCTTTGCCATGGACCGCTCCACGCTGGCCGGTTACATGAACGAGACCGTTGAGCTGCTGCAGCCCGAGGTCAAGTTTGGCGAGCAGGGCTACGGCGTGGCGACCAAGAAGGGCTGCGACCTTTCGGCCGTGGTCGATCAGGTGATTTGCGATCGCCTGGCCGACGGCTGGCTCGACCAAGAGGTCAAGACCTGGGGTCTTGTATAGGCGCATCGTCCAAGGAAGGAATCAAATGCTCGAAGGATTATTTGACGCCGACCGTTGGTCGACGACATTTCAAAACATGGGGCCCTTCTGGGAGGGCTTTGGCGTGACGCTACAGGTGGTCGTTGCCGGTCTACTGCTGTCGCTGGTGCTGGGCACGCTACTGGGTGTGTTCTCTACCACTCGCTCGCGCGTGTTGCGCGCCATAAGCCGCGTGTACGTGGAGTTTTACCAGAACACCCCGTTGCCCGTGCAGGTGCTCTTTATGTACATGGCCGGACCGCAGTTTTTGCAGGCCATAACCGGTGCCGACCAGCCGGTGCGCATCGCGCCGTTCGTGCTGGGCTTCTTGGGCGTGGGTCTGTATCACGCGGCCTACATTTCGGAGGTCATCCGCACCGGTATCGAGGCGGTTCCGCGCGGTCAGATGGAGGCGGCCCAGAGCCAGGGCTTCACCCGTGCGCAGGCGTACTGGTACATCGTGCTGCCCCAGACATTCAAGATCATTTTGCCGCCGCTGTGTAACCAGGCGCTCAACCTGGTCAAGAATACGTCGGTGCTGGCGCTTGTGGCCGGCGGCGACCTTATGTACCGTTCCGACAACTTTGTGAGTCTGTACGGTTACCTGCAGGGATACATCGTCTGCTGCCTTATGTACTTCATCATCTGCTTTCCGCTCGCCATGCTGGTGCAGTGGCTCGAGCGCCGCTCAAAGGAGCGTCCGCGCGGTGTGAGCCTGGCCGAGCTGGGGCTCGACAACGTAGAGGAGGCCTAGCGCATGGAAATCTTCAACGCGACCAACCTGCTCTACATTTGGGGCGGCTTTGTTAAGACGATCGAGATCTCGGCGCTGTCGATCTTTTTCTCGCTCATCTTTGGCACGGTGCTGGCGCTCGTTAAGAGCTATGCGCCCCGCCCGTTCCGTATTTTGGTGAGCGCCTATATTGAGCTGTTCCGTTGCACGCCAAACCTGCTGTGGATCCTGTTTATCTACTTTACGGTGCAGGGTTTGGACATTGTGATTTCGACCATCGCCTTTACGCTGTTTACCAGCGCCGTTATGGCCGAGATTGTGCGCGGCGGCCTCAACTCGATTCCGCGCGGCCAGTTTGAGGCAGCGCAGAGCCAGGGCTTTGGCTTCTTTGCCACCATGTGCTACATCATTCTGCCGCAGACGTTTAAGACGATCATTCCGGCGCTGTTTAGCCAGTGCACGACTGTCATCAAGGACAGCTCGTATCTTTCGGGCATTAACGTGGCCGAGCTCATGTACACGGCAAACGTCGTGATGGCCCACGCGATCGACCTGTCGCAGGTGCTTATGCTCTACGGCCTGGTGTTTGCGATGTACTTTGTGCTCAACTTTGGTATCTCGTTGCTGGTTCGCGCATATCAGAGGCGAATGGTGGCAGCGTAGAATGTGGCAAAGGGACAGCCCCTTTGTCACATAGAGAAAGGAATCGCGATGAGCGATCTGGTGAACAAGAAGAGTCCTGTGGTTATTACCATCGCGCGCGACTTTGGTGCCGAGGGCCACGAGATCGGCCGTATCCTTGCCGATGAGCTGGGGATTCCGCTGTACGATAACGAGCTGCTGGTGCGTGCGTCGCTGCGCGCGGGCGAGTCGCTCGACAAGATGGCTGCCTACGACGAGCGCCTGGCCGTGGAGAATATGGCGTTTCTGCCCGACCGCTACGATGCGCGTTCGTACTCGGACAAGTTGTTCCAAAAGATGAGCCAGGTGATTTTGGATCTGGGCGAGACCGAGAGCTGCATTATCGAAGGCCGTCTGTCCGATTACCTGCTGCGCAACAACCCCAATCACATTGCCGTGCTGGTGACCGCTCCCTTTGAGGACCGCGTCGAGATTGTGCGTAAGAAGCGTGGCCTTAACAAAAAGAAGGGCGCCAAGCTGGTCAAGCAGCAGCAGAAGGCGCGCGAGGCGTTCTATAAGCGCTACAGTGCCGGAAAGTGGAAGATGACGAGCGGCAAGGACATCGTCGTCAACCGCGCCAAGCTGGGCCGCGAGGGCTGCAAGGACGTCATCGCCGCAGCCTACCGCTACAAGGTGGCGCAGTTCGAAGGTTAGCCGACCAAAACCACCGCAAAGGGGACAGGCACCTTTGCGGTGGTAGGGCGGCCGACATAGAAAAAGTCCCCGCCGGGCGTGTGCTCGACGGGGACTTTGCCGTTTAATGGCTAGCGCTGAGGGTGATTACTCGCCCAGCAGGCTCTTGGTGATGGAAGCGGCGGCCTTCTTGCCGGCGCCCATCGCCAGAATGACCGTAGCGGCACCGGTGACGATGTCGCCGCCAGCCCAGATGCGGGGATCGGTGGTCTGGCCGGTCTCCTCGTCGGCGACGATGTAGCCCCACTTGTTGAGCTCCATCTTGCCGCCGATCTTCTTTGCGAAGGGGTTGGCGTTGGTACCGATAGCCGAGATTGCGACGTCGCAGGGAATCTCCTCGATGGCGCCCTCGATGGGCACCGGGCGACGACGGCCGGACTCGTCGGGCTCGCCGAGCTCCATCTTCTGGACCTTGACGGCGCACACGGAGCCGTCCTCGCCAGCGACAAACTCGAGCGGGGAAACGAGCGGCAGAACCTCGACGCCCTCGGCCTTGGCATGGTGCAGCTCGGCGCGACGGCAGGGCATCTCATCTTCGGTACGACGGTAGGCGATGATGGCATGCTCGGCGCCCAGGCGCTTGGCAGTACGGACGGCGTCCATAGCCACGTTGCCGCCACCAAAGACGACGACGTTCTTGCCGTGCTTGGTGGGGGTGTCGTACTCGGGGAACTTGTTGGCCTTCATCAGGTTCACGCGGGTGAGGTACTCGTTCGCGAAGAAGACGTTGGGCAGGTTCTCGCCGGGGACATTGAGGAACTTGGGCAGGCCAGCGCCGGTCGCCACGTAGATGGCGTCGAAGCCCTGCTCGAACAGCTCCTCGGCCGTGGCCATGTTGCCCACGACGGAGTTGTACTCAAACTTGACGCCCATGTCCTCCAGGCCGTCAATCTCGCGCTTGACGACTGCCTTGGGCAGACGGAACTCGGGGATGCCGTAGACCAGCACGCCGCCGCCGGTGAAGAAGGCCTCAAAAACGGTAACGTCAAAGCCGTTACGGGCGAGCTCGCCAGCGCAGGTGATGCCGGACGGGCCGGAGCCGACGACGGCGACCTTCTTGCCGTTCTTGGGGGCCATCTTGGGCGTGGAGGCGAGCTCGGGGCGGTCACCCAGGAAGCGCTCGAGCTGACCGATGGCCACGGGCTCGGACTTCTTACCACGGATGCACTTGCCCTCGCACTGGTTCTCCTGCGGGCAGACGCGGCCGCAGATAGCGGGAAGCATGGAGTCCTCGCGGATAGTATCGAGGGCGCCGCCAAAGTCCTTCGCACGGATCTGCTCGATAAAGCGGGGGATGTTGATGTTGACGGGGCAGCCCTCAACACAGAACGGCTTCTTGCAGTTGAGGCAGCGCTCGGCCTCGGCCAGCGCCATCTCCTCGGTAAAGCCCTTGTCGACGGGGCGGAAGTCGCAGGCGCGCTCGGCAGCCGGCTCCTCGTTATCGGGGGTGCGGGGCGACTTCATATCGGCAACGAAACGACCGTTAACTAGTGGCATGCGCAGCTCTTTTCCTCATAGGCCTTGAGGGACTCGCCCTCTTCGGAACGGTAAGCGGCCTGGCGGGCACGAAGGTCATCCCAGTCGACCAGGGTGGCATCGAAGTCGGGGCCGTCGACGCAAGCGAACTTGGTCACGCCGCCTACCTCGACGCGGCAGCAGCCGCACATGCCGGTGCCGTCAACCATGATGGGGTTGAGCGACGCGGTGATGGGGGTGTCGTACTTCTGGGCGGTGAGGGTCGAGAACTTCATCATCGGAACGGGGCCGACGCAGAAGACCTGGCTCACGGCCTTGTCCTGCAGCAGGCGCTCCAGCGGAGCGGTGACAACGCCCTGCTCGCCGTAGGAGCCGTCGTCAGTGGTGATGTGGATGTGGTCCTCGTCGAGGAGCTCGCGGAACTGGTCCTCCATGAGCAGGAGGTCCTTGGTGCGGGCGCCCATGATGGCGTGCACCTCGTGGCCGGTCTCGACCAGGTGCTTGGCGACCGGGAAGGCAATTGCCAGGCCGACGCCGCCGCCAATGACGGCGCAGGGGCCCTCGGCCATCTCGGTGGGAACGCCCAGCGGGCCCACGACGTCGCGCAGCGACTCGCCGGCCTCGTAGGTGGAAAGCATCTCGGTGGTCTTGCCGATCACCATGAAGATGAACTCGACCCAGCCCTCGTCACCGTTCCAGCCGGCCAGGGTAAACGGGACGCGCTCGCCCGTCTCGTTGGCGCGAACCATGAGGAACTGTCCAGCGTGCGCATGCTTGGCGATTGCGGGCGCCTCGATGCGGAACTTGAACACCTTCTCCGAGAACTGCGTCTTCTCCAGGATCTTATACATAGAACCCCTCTCTTGTTAGGGCGACCGAACCGTGCCTCCACGGAAATGGACGGTAGCCCGAATAAAACCGTACGCGCACAGGCGTTGTGCAAACATACGGTGCAAATTATACCCTCATGGACATGTCGCTTACGTGTATCTTTGGCAGGCGGGAAAAGTGACCTAGCGCAAAGAGGCGAGTATATTTTGGCGGGTTTTATCAGGTAAAACAGCAAAGGGGGCCGGCCTCGTGCTTCGGTGAGGCCGGCCCCCTTTGGAGCGCTGCATATGTATGGCGGCACGGGGTTTATCACAGTGCGGCTGCCGCGGCGTTTCCGCAGATAAAACCTGCCAAAATAAACCTGTCCCTAAATGGTAGGTTTTAGTGCTTGCCGTTGGCGGAGGCGGCGCCGTTGACGTGGTCGCGGGCATAGATCACGCCGTGCACGATTGCCAGACCGGCGGCATCTGCGGCGCGGGCACAGGTGTCCTGGAAGTCCTCGGCCTCGCGGGCGCGCAGCTGCTTGAGCACGTAGTCGGCGACAGCCATCTTGCCGGGAGGGTTGCCGATGCCGGTGCGGATGCGGCTGAAGTCGCGACTGCCCATCTTGTCGATGATGGAACGCAGGCCATTGTGACCGGCGTGGCCGCCGCCTACCTTGACGCGTACGTCGCCGGCGGGAATGTCGAGCTCATCGTGGATCACGAGCAGCTCCTCGGCCTTGATCTTGTACTCGCGGCAAAGCTTGGAGATGGGACCGCCCGAGGTATTCATGTACGACTGCGGCTTGACCAGCACAATCTGGCGCTTGCCACCCTCTTCCTCGGGATCGTTGATGTTGATGAGCGCGACCTCGGCGCCTGCCTGGTTTTTCCAGTACGTGACACCGGCCTGACGGGCCAACTCGTCGATTGCTTTGAAGCCAGCGTTGTGGCGGGTCTCGGCATATTCATCGCCAGGGTTGCCAAGTCCGGCAACCATGCGAATCTTGAGCGGCTGTGCAGCTGCCATATGCTTCCTTTCGTTACACAAAAGTTTAATCAACGACAAAGGCTACCACGCCCGCCGAAGGCGAGGAAAGGTTGCAGCAAAGTCATTTCAGAAAACAGCTGCCCCGAGACAGCAGGAAGCCCCGGACACGCCGGGAGGGGTTATCAAAGCGAACATCCCGCAGCCGCAAAGCGGCGAGGACGTTCGCGTGATAACCCCGCAGGCGCGTCCGGGGCTTCCGGAGGGATGCGAGGGTCGAGCGACTACAGCGCGAAGTCGCCGCCGACGAGCGTGGAGACGGGCTCCTCGTGGTAAACGGCGGAGATGGCCTGAGCGAACTCCTCGGCGACCGAGATGGTCTTAATCTTGCCGCCGACCTCGACGGGGATGGCATCGGTGACGACGCACTCGACGATGGGGGCATCGTTCAGGCGCTCGATAGCCGGGCCCGAGAAGATGCCGTGGGTGGCGCACACGTAGATGTCGCCGGCGCCCATGGCCTTGAGCTCCTTGACGTTGGCGCACAGGGTGCCAGCGGTGTCGATCATGTCGTCGTTGATGATGCAGGTCTTGCCCTTGATGTCACCGATGATGCCCATGACCTCGGCGGCGTTGTGGCGCGGACGGCCCTTGTGGGCGATGGCCAGGTCGCAGCCGAGCATGTCGGACAGCTTCTTGGCGGCCTTGGCACGACCCACGTCGGGGGAGACGACAACCAGGTTGTCGGTGTCGAAGTGCATGTCGTTGTAGTACTGGCCAAACAGCGGCAGTGCGGACAGGTGGTTAACCGGGATATCGAAGAAGCCCTGGATCTGGCCCTGGTGCAGGTCGAGGGTGATGATGCGGTTGACGCCGGCGCGCTCGAGCAGGTTGGCGACGAGGCGGGCGGTGATGGGCTCGCGCGGGCCGGCCTTGCGGTCCTGGCGGGCATAGCCGTAGTGGGTGATGACGGCGGTGATGGAGCGGGCGGATGCGCGCTTGGCAGCGTCGGTGGCGATGAGCAGCTCCATGAGCATGTCGTTGACGTTGCCGCCGGCCACGGACTGAATCAGGAAGACGTCGGCGCCGCGGACGGTCTCGTCGTAGCGGGCGTAAATCTCACCATTGGCGAACTGCTTTAGCGTAAGGCCCGAAAGCTCGACCCCAAGGTACTCAGCGATCTTCTGAGCGAGGGGACGGTTGGAGGAACCGGAATACACGCGGATGGACTTGCGCATATTCTCCGACTTCTCGGGATCATTAATCGGCATTACCCTTCTCCTTTATATATCGAATGCCATATAGATGCCTTTTTGCATTGTAACCGCGCGGCGGGGTTAATCGGGTCTTGATAACGTCTTTACCGTCAACGGACACGAACCGACCACTCATTCTGTCGCGCAGGTCAGCATAGAAAAAGGAGCCGTCCCCATGGGAACAGCTCCTTAGATGCTTGGTAAAACGTTATACCTCGTCGTCTTCGTGCAGACGGCGGCGATAATCGGCGGCCCAGCCCTCAATATTTACCTGACGGGCGCGGCCCAGGCCGAGTGCGTCAGCCGGGACCGGCTCGGTGATGACGGAGCCGGCGGCCACAAGCGCGCCGTCGCCAATCTGGGCGGGCGCGACCATCATGGTGTCGGAGCCGATGAAGGCATCCTTGCCGATGACGGTCTTGTGCTTGTGCACGCCGTCGTAGTTGCAGGTGATGGAGCCCGCGCCCACGTTGACGCCAGAACCCATGGTGGTGTCGCCGATGTAGGACAGGTGCGGCACCTTGGAGCCCTCGCCGATCGTGGACTTCTTGATCTCCACGTGCGTGCCGGCCTTGGAGCCGTCGAGCATGTGGGTGCCCGGGCGCAGGTAGGCGCGCGGGCCGCAGTCGACGCCGTTCTCGATGACAGCCTCGATGGCGATGGTCTCATCGATGGTGCAGCCGCTGCCGACGGTAGTGTCGGTGAGGCGGCTGTTGGGGCCGAGCTGGCACTCCTCGCCCACGGTGACATGGCCGATCAAATGCGTCTGCGGCCACACGACGGTGTCGCGGCCGATAACGGCATCGGGGCCGATCCAAGCCTGCGTGGGGTCGATGAAGGTAACGCCCTCGGCCATCCAGTGCTCGTTGATGCGGTCGCGCGCGATGGCGGTGAGCTGCGCGAGCTGGATGCGGCTGTTGACGCCCAGGCCGTCGCGGTAGTCGTCGCAGTGGAAGATGGAGACTGCCTGGCCGTGGCCTTTGAGGATCTCGAGCATGTCGGGCAGATAGTACTCGGACTGCGCGTTGTCGTTGCCGATCTCGTCAATGTGGGCGGCGAGCTGCGCGCCGTCGAAGGCGTAGCAGCCTGCGTTGCACTCGAGCAGCGTGGCGGCCTGCTCGGGCGTGCAGTCCTTCTGCTCGATGATGCGCTCGATCTGGCCGTCGGCGCCCAGCTTGATGCGGCCGTAACCGAAGGGGTCGGGCGGGGTCATGGTCATGACGGTGCAGGCGAGCTCGCCGGTAGCGACGGTCTGCGCGAACTTGGCGACAGTGTCGGCGGTGATGAGCGGCAGGTCGCCGTTGAGCACGACGACGGGGCCTTGCGTGATGCCGCAGGCCTCGAGCGCGACCTTTACGGCGTGGCCGGTGCCCAGGCGCTCGGTCTGCTCGACGCACTCGACCTTGGTGGCGCTGTTGGCGTAGGCGCCGTCGATAAGGGCGCGCATCTCGTCGGCGTGGCTGCCGATGACGACCACGACGCGGCTGCAGCCGGCCTTGATGGTGGCATCGACGATCCACTGGACCATGGGCTTACCCAAGATCTTGTGCGAAACCTTGCAGTGGTTCGACTTCATGCGGGTGCCCTCGCCGGCGGCGAGGATAATTGCGGTTGCGTCCATGTGATCTCCTGTTACGTTATAGAGACGTGTGTTTGGAAACGATACACGGCGCAATATGATACCGCAGGCATATGATGAGCACGTAACGATTGACGCGCGACGGCCGATGTCGCTGCCACCGGCGTGATGTTTGCGCTGGCTGTGTATGGCGGCGGCGCTGCGGCGTTGACGTTTTGAGCGAGGGGATGGGGGGGTGCCCGTGGACATCATGCGAGAGGAATCGGGCAACGAGCCCGTCGCGGCATTTTCGATGTCGCATCCGGCGGTGCCGGCGCTCTACATGGTGCTGACGCTGGGACTCACCATGTTCTCGATGCAGCCGGTGCTGATTGCGCTGTCGCTTGCGGGTGGGTTGGCGTACGGGTTTGCGACGCGCGGCGCCGCGCGTACGTTGGGGGCGCTTCGCTGGCAGCTGCCGGTGATTTTGATCATCGCGGTGCTCAATCCGCTGTTTAGCGCCTCGGGCTCGACGGAGCTGTTCCGTATTGGCATGCGCGCGGTGTATCTGGAGAGTATGGTATACGGCCTGTGCATGGGCGGGCTGTTTGTGGCGAGCGTGCTGTGGTTTGAGGCTGCGGCGTCGATGCTTAGCTACGACAAGGTGCTTGCGCTTTTGGGTAACACCGCGCCGGTGATCGCGCTCATGATCTCGATGTGCATGCGGCTTATCCCGCAGTTTTTGCGCCGCGGTCGTACGGTACTGGCGGTGCAGGATGCGATTGATGTGCCGGGGCGTGCGTCGGCCGACCCCGTGCGTTCGCGCCTACGGGCATCGAGCGTGTTGATGGGCTGGGGCATGGAGGATTCGCTGGAGCGCGCGGACGCCATGCGCTCCCGTGGGTGGGGTGCCGCGACGCGCCGCACGACGTACGCGCGGTATCGGCTGGGGCGCGGCGATGTTGCCGCGCTGGTTGGGCTTGCGCTGTTTGGTGCCGCTGCGGTTGCGGTGGCATGGACTGCCACGACGCAGTATTCGTTTTACCCGCAGCTCTCGCTGCCGGCGCCGTGGCCGGGCTATGTTGTATACGCTGCCTGGATGGTGCTGCCTTGCGTGCTGTGCGCGATTGACGAGAAGAGGTTTGGCTGATGGCTCGGTTTGATAGGGGCTCGGTGTCGGGCGTGGCATGCGGCTCGGATATGCCGGCGATTGAGGTACGGAGTCTGAGCTTTGCCTACCCTGGGGCCGATGCCGCGGTGCTCGAGGGGCTCGATTGGGTCGTTCCCCAAGGAGCGTTTGCGCTGTTTGTTGGCGGTACCGGGTCGGGCAAGTCGACGCTGCTGTCGCTGCTCAAGCCCGAGATCGCGCCGACGGGCGAGTGTGCTGGCGAGCTGCGCGTGCTGGGCGAGAACGTTGCCGACATGGATGTTCGCACGTCCGCGGAGCGCGTGGGCTACGTGTTTCAGGATCCCGAGAACCAGATCGTGTGCGAAACCGTGTGGCACGAGATGGCGTTTGGCCTGGAAAACCTGGGTATGTCGCGCGATGAGATGCGCCGGCGTGTTGCCGAGACTAGCTATTTCTTTGGGTTGGAGGATTGGCTCCACCGCGATACCGATACGCTTTCGGGTGGTCGCAAGCAGCTGTTGTCGCTGGCGGCCGTCCTGGCGCTGCGTCCGTGCGTGCTACTGCTCGACGAGCCCACGTCCCAGCTGGATCCCGTTGCCGAGAAGAATTTTATGCATGCGCTGTTTCGCGTGAACCGCGAGCTGGGTTGCACGGTGGTCGTGGCAACGCATCAGCCGCGCCCGATGCTCGAATATGCGACGCGTGCGTATCGGATTGAGGGCGGGCGCGTGTGCGAGGTGGCTGACATTGCCTCCCTGGGGCACCGTGAAGAGCTGTTTTCTGGCGAGGCGCCAGGGCGCGGCGCCTCGCGGCGTGCAAAAAACGGAGTTTTCAGCAGCGCCGGTGGATGTCGAATACTCCCAAAAATGCACGCTGGGTCGGCTACCACCCTGGCAGGGAGCTGGTTTCGATACGATCGAGCGTCCGGCTGGGTGCTGCGCGGACTCGATGCGGCGTTCTCGGCTGGCGCAGTGCATGCGGTTGTTGGCGGCAACGGCTGCGGCAAGTCGACAATGCTTTCGGTGCTAGCCAAGACGGTCAAGTTGCAACGTGGGCATATGGAGCGCGGGGCGGCCTCGGCGGCACTGCTGCCTCAGAATCCCAAGGCGTTGCTGGTTGCCGAGACGGTGCGCGACGAGCTGATGGAATGGGCTTCGACCTGCGGATATGACGAGGCTGCGGCGCGGGAGCGCGCGGCGAGCCTGGGGCTGTCGGGCCTGGATGGGCGCCACCCGTACGATCTTTCGGGCGGACAGCGTCAACTGCTTGCATTGGCAAAACTGCTGCTGATTGGCCCCGAACTGCTATTGCTCGATGAGCCCACCAAGGGCTTGGACTTGGCTAGCCGTCGCATCATCGCCCGCGCCTTGCGTGACCATGCGGAGGCTGGCGGTACCGTCATCATGGCCACGCACGATCTGGATTTTGCCGAGCAGGTTGCCGATGACATTGCCATGATGTTTGACGGTGAGATTGCCTGCATGGAGCCGCCGGCCGACTTCTTTGCCGACAACGTGTTTTATAGGGCGTGATGGGATGACGGATTATCGCGTCGCGCGCCTACTCGCAAAACTGGAGATCCCGCTGCTGCTGGCGGTGCCAGCGGTGATGGCTGCGGCGTTGCTGGCGGGCGTTGAGCAGGCGGCGCTTGCCATGCTTGTCGTGGTGGCGCTGGTGCTCGCGCTGTTCTTTGCGGGCTACGAGGCGTCGCGACCTGGCCTGCGCCAGATTATGCCAACGCTGTTTTTGGCGGCGTTGGCCGCGGCGGGGCGCATCTTGTTTGGCCCCATTCCCGACTTTAAACCCGTGAGCGCCATCGCCATTATCGCCGGGGCGACACTCGGTCGTCGTAACGGCTTTATGGTCGGCGCGCTGGCGGCGCTGACCAGCAATTTCTTTTTTGGGCAGGGCATGTGGACGCCGTGGCAGATGTATGCCTGGGGCCTGGTTGGCTATGTTGGCGGCGCGCTGGCGCATGCGGGCGCTTTTGATCGCGCCGATGGCACCGTGCGCATGCCGGCGCTGCTGACCTACGGCTTTGCGTCGGGCCTGCTCTATGGAGTTGTAATCAACGCCTACGACATCATCGGCTTTGTGCAGCCGCTCACGTGGGCGGGCGCCATGGCGCGTCTTGTCACGGCGGTGCCGTTCGATATCACGCACGGTCTCGCGACCTGTGTGTTCTTGGCCGCCCTGTACAAGCCCTGGTGCCGCCGCATCAACCGTGTTGTCGTGAAATACGGACTGTAGGGCAGGTTGTGCTGGAGCAAGAACCAATACTGCTGCGGTGCCATTTCAAAACTATGCCGGTTTACGGGGCCAGATTGGCATAGGCCGACCATACCGTCATTTTTCGAAAATAGGCGAGCCGTCTACCTGCGGTTTTATTTTTCCCAAGCTGCGTATGGTTGGGGGCTCGCGATTTAGCCCCGTAATCCGGCATAGTTTTGGAATGGCCGGCTGATATGACGGGCGCCGTGGTCCTCAGAGAGCCAAATCGATCCGTTTTCTTCCGTTCCCAGACGTCCCCAAGGAATCAGTTGACGGCGCTTGCCACGAAACTGGCCCATCTACTACGTTTAGCTTGATACTCCCGACCATGACCGCGTTTTATGAAAAACCGCAGGCTTTCTACCTGCGGTTTTCTTTTGTGTTGTTCGCTGCGGTTGAGGGTAGTGGCTTAAACGTAGTAGATGGGCCAGTTTCGTGGCGGGTGGGCCGCGTGGATTCCTCGCGAGGTGAAAATGATCCGTTTTCCTCTGTCCCCCAGGGGATCGGTTGGGGCTAGAGTTCTAGCGTGAGGGTGACGGGGCAGTGGTCGCTGCCGAAGATGTCGCCGCGGATGCCGGCGTCGCGCACATTGCCGGCGATTGAATCACTTACCAGGAAATAATCGATGCGCCAGCCGGCGTTGTTCTTGCGGGCATTAAAGCGGTAGCTCCACCAGCTGTAGACGCCCTCGACGTCCGGATTGGCCGCGCGCCAGGTGTCGGTAAAACCGGCGTCGAGCAGCTCGGTAAACTTGCCGCGCTCCTCGTCCGAAAAGCCTGCGTTGCCGCGGTTGGACTTGGGGTTCTTAAGGTCGATCTCCTCGTGAGCCACGTTAAAGTCGCCGCAGGTTACGACGGGCTTGCCGGTTTCGCGCCCAAGCGCGCTCAAAAAGCCGCGGTAGGCATCGTCCCAGGCCATGCGTACATCGATGCGCGCGAGCTCATTTTGGGCATTGGGCGTATAGACGTCGACAAACCAGAACTTGTCGAACTCGAGCGCGCAGACGCGGCCCTCGGTTACGGCTTGGGCGACGAGCTCGGCCGCCTCGCCCTCGCCGGCGTAGGGTAGCAGTGCATCGGCGCGCAGCACGCGCAGCGGTTCCTGGCGGCTAAAGACCGCGGTGCCCGAGTAGCCCCTGCGCTCGGCATAGCTCCAGGTTTGGTGATAGCCGGGCAGATCGACCTGTACCTGGCCCTCCTGCAGCTTGGTCTCTTGCAGCGCTAGGATATCGACATCGAGGTCCTGCGCGATCTGGATAAAGCTCGGGTCCTTTTTGAGCACGGCGCGCAGGCCGTTGACGTTCCACGAGGCGAAAGTGTAAGTCTGAGGCATGGTGTCCTTTCGACGGGGTTGGCAGGCTTAAGATTAACGCAACAAGAGCGGGGCGGAGTCCGCGAGTGATAGCGCGAACGCCGCCGTCCCTAAGACACGGACGGAGGACATATATGACGCAGGCAATATCGGACCCCAAACAGGCCTCCGCCGCGCTGGCGGAGCTGTTCGAAACCCATAGCAACGTGGTCTTCTTTGGCGGCGCGGGCGTTTCCACGGCGAGTGGCATCCCCGATTTCCGCAGCGTGGATGGTCTGTATCACCAGCGGTTTTCCTATCCGCCCGAGACTATGCTCTCGCACAGCTTCTACGAGGCGCATCCGGCGGAGTTTTTCGACTTCTACCGGACCAAGATGATCGCCCTTAACGCCAAGCCCAACCGCTGCCACACCAAGCTGGCCGAGCTGGAGCGCGCCGGCAAGCTCGACGCCGTGGTGACGCAAAACATCGATGGCCTGCACCAGATGGCCGGCTCGCAGCGCGTGTTCGAGCTGCACGGATCGGTCCACCGCAATATCTGCCAGACGTGCGGCGCGGTCTACAGCGCCGAATGGATTTGCTCACGCGAGCACGAGGACGCCGCGGGCGTGCCCGTGTGCCCTGCGTGCGGCGGTCGCATCAAGCCCGATGTAGTCCTCTACGAAGAGCCGCTCGATGAGCGCGTGCTTACCGGCGCCGTTGCTGCCATCGCCGCAGCCGACGCCCTCGTCGTGGGCGGGACCTCGCTCGTAGTGTATCCGGCGGCGGGTCTCACGCGTTACTTTACTGGCGATACGCTGGCCATTTGCAATTTGGCGCCCACCGATCAGGATGCAAATGCCGACCTGCTGATTTCTTGCGACATCGCGGCCGCGTTTGCGTTCTAGCCCGCGCGCGCGGATACAATAGAAAGACTGATTGCAAAACGACCCCGCCGCCAGCGCCCGAGCGCGGCGGCGTGGGCATTTTAGGAGGATGTTCATGGCGAACGACAGCAAGACATGGCGGTGCGGAAAGTACGAGCTCAGCTTTGACCGTCCGCGCATCATGGGCGTCCTCAACGTGACGCCCGATTCGTTTAGCGACGGCGGGGAGCACTTCGACCCGGATGCCGCCATCGAGTACGGCCTGGCGATGCTCGACGCCGGTGCTGACATCATCGACGTGGGCGGCGAGTCCACGCGCCCTGGTTTTACCCCGGTCAACCCCGACGAGGAGGCTCGCCGCGTGCTGCCCGTGGTGCGCGCGCTGGCCAAAGAGGGCGCTATCGTCTCGATTGATACGCGTCATGTGGCGGTTGCCAAAGCGGCCGTGCGCTGCGGCGCCTCGATCGTCAACGACGTGACGGGCTTCACCGACCCCAAGATGGTTGAGTTCGTTAAGACGAGCACCTGCGGCGTCATCGTGATGCACGCCGGCGAGGTCGCTGCGAGCGCTCGCACGCACGCGACGGTGCAGCTCGATACCTCGGCCGCGGCGTTTGTTGCCGAGAAGGCGCGCGAAGCGGCCGCCGAGGCTGCGCGCGAGGCTGAGAAGCCCGCCCGCCGTCGCCGTGGCAAGCTGCTGGGCGAGCCCAAGACGGAGGCCAAGCTGCCGGGCGGCGTGGTGCAGCCCTCGCTGCCGTTTGGCGATCCGGAGCCCGCGTCCGAGCCTACGGACGAGCAGAAGCAGGAGGCGCTGGCCGCCGAAGAGGCTGCCCCTGTCGCCGAGGCCGCCGCGAACACTGAGTCCGCGCCGGAGCCCAGCGACCACCTGGCCGCCATGATGCGCCGCAGCGCCCGCCGCGAGGAGGCTTATGTTCCCACCTCGCAGCTTCGCCGCTTTACCCTGCCTGATTCGGCGCCCATCATGCGCCGCGTCATGGGCTTTCTGTCCGATCAGGCCCGCGCGCTCATCCACGCCGGCGTGTCGCGCGACCGCATCTGCATCGATCCGGGCCCGGGCTTTGGCAAGACGGCCAACGAGGATATCGTCATCCAGCGCGAGACCGCCAAGATGGCGTCGCTGGGCTATCCGCTCATGTGCGCCGTGTCGCGCAAGCGCTTTGTGGGCGCTGTCTCGGGCGTGACCGAGGCCGCCGAGCGCGATGCCGCTACGTTCGGCGTGTGCCTGGGCGCTATCCAGGCCGGTGCCAACATTGTGCGCGTGCACGACGTCGCGGGCTTTGCGCAGTTCCTGAACGGTTACTGGGCTGTTGCTAAGCCGCAGCCGCGTCGCGCGTTTGTGGCCGTGGGCTCCAACCTGGGGCATCGTTGCGACAACATCCGCGCCGCACGCGACATGATCGCCGAAATCCCGCTCACCTGCGTGTCCAACTGCTCACGCATCTACGAGAGCGAACCGGCCTACGAGACGCGCCAGGACGCCTTTGCCAATGCCGTCATCGAGATTAAGACCGAGCTGGCGCCGCTGGTGCTGCTCGACGAGCTTATGAAGATCGAGGCCGAGCTGGGCCGCGACCGCTCCAAGAAGGCCAAGGTCAACGGCCCGCGCACCATCGACCTGGACCTGCTGTGGATGGATGGCGAGACCCACGGCGGCAAGAAGCTGCGCCTGCCGCATCCGCTCATTGGCGAGCGCGACTTTGTGCTGGTGCCGCTCGAGGACCTGATGCACGACCCGGCGCGGTTCTTCCGCTACAACGGCGTTGAGGTCAAGGAGCCCGAGGATCGCGTGGGCCATATCGTGGGCGAATTGGGGCGTATGTAGATGATTGAGATGAACGCTGTAGCCGCTGGCACTGAGCTCGACGCCGCGCGCGACGCGGGTCGCGTGGGTGCGTCCGCGGGCTGGTGCGCTTGGAGCGCGGGCGACGCGTCGTTGACATTTTCGCTGGTCGTTCGCCCCGACGTGAACATGCATGCCTTCCACGGCCTGCCGTTTGTGGCCGCGATGGGCATGATGGACGCGCTCGTGGGAACGGCTGCGGCACCGGGGCTGGGCCTTGCCGGCAAGGTGGGCATTCAGTGGCCGAGCGATATTGTGTGCGGCGCGCCCACGTTTGAAACGTCGTTTGCACGCGTCGCCGTCAACGGTGGCGCCGGTGCCGCAGGCATGTTCGGTGCCGTGACGGTGGATATTGAGCGTGCGGCGCTGGGCGAGCTTGGCGTGGATGTGGCTGACGAAGCGCTGGTCGAGGCATTGGCCACCGCCGTGTTGACCCGCGTGGACGCCTGGGCGGTTGTCGCCAACACGCCACAGGGCGCTGCCGGTCCGTTGGCTCCCGTGCTGGGCGAGTACTTCGACATGGTGCCGCTGCTGGGTCGCCAGGTCGCGGCGGTGTCGCCCAACGGCTTGCCGCTTGCGGTCGGCGTGTTCGCGGGCCTGGACATCTGGGGCCGCGCGACTATCAAGACCGACGCCGGCGAGCAGGAGTTTCCGCCCGAGGCCGTGCGCATTCGCGGGCTGTAGCGCGAGGCGTCAGCGCTCAAAGACAACGATGACAACAAGACCCTCCTCGGCCTGTGCCGGGGAGGGTTTCGCTTGCCTGGGGGATGGGTCGCCAGCGCCCTATTCCTCAAAACTGAAAATCTTTCGATTTTGAGGAATAGAATTAAGCCAGCTCGGCCTTTAGCGAGGTATATTCGTTACAGAGCCTATTCCTCAAAACTGAAAATTATTCGTTTTTGAGGAATAGCGATAAAAGACCGCGAGGAGGCCGCAAATGAAACTCATCAATAGAACGTCATACATGGAAACGTTGACGAGCCTTATTGGCGTGCCGGATATCAAGGTCATCACGGGCATCCGACGTAGCGGTAAATCAAAATTGCTCGAGGCCCTCCGCGATTACGTGGAGGCAAAACTGTCCAATTCGAATGTCATCCATATCAACTACAACCTCGATGAGTTCGAGAACCTGCTCGAGTATCACGCGTTGCTCGCCTATGTAAAAAATCATCGAGTGTCCGGCAAACAAAACTTTCTGCTTATCGATGAAGTTCAGATGTGCGACGGTTTTGAGCGTGCAATCAACAGCCTTCACGCATCCGAGCAGTACGACATATTCATCACCGGATCGAATGCCTTTTTGCTGTCGAGCGATCTGTCGACGCTCTTTACGGGGCGCACCTTCGAGATCGAGGTTTTCCCGTTCTCGTTTGAGGAGTATCGCCTCTATGGCGACGAGGGCGAGGTCGACCGCGACTTCGATGAGTACGCGAGAACCGGCGGTATGTCCGGCTCTTACCCTTATCCACTGCAGGAGCAGCGCTATCAATATCTCTCCAACGTCTTCAAGACGCTCATTGTGAGAGATATCGTGCAACGGCATAACGTGAGAAACGAATCGGCGCTGCTACGCATTGCCGATTACATGATGGACAACGTTTCCAATATTACGTCGGCACGCAACATTACTGATGCATTAAATGCGGATGGGCTAAAGATTACGAACAAGACGGTCGGTACGTACATGGGGTACCTGTGCGATGCGTTTGCCTTCTATAAAGTGCGTCGGTACGACATTCGCGGCAAAAAATACCTTAAGAGCGGTGAGAAGTACTATCTGGCGGACCATGCGTTTAAATATGCGCTTCTTGGTACACGTGATATGGATTGGGGACGCGTATACGAGAACATGGTGGCAATCGAGCTGCTGCGTCGCGGATACGAGGTATACGTCGGCGTGCTCTATAAAAAGGAAATAGACTTTGTAGCAATCAAGCGGAGCGAGAAACTCTACATTCAGGTGAGCGACGACATCAGCTCGGATAAGACATTTGAACGCGAGATTTCGCCACTGTTGAGCATTGGTGATGCGTATCCCAAGATGATTCTTGCCCGCACGCATCACGAGGCCACGGATCGCGACGGAGTGTTGATCGTGGACCTGGCGAGGTGGCTGTGCGGTGAGGCGTAGCAGAAAGCCTATTCCTCAAAACTGAAAAATTTTCGATTTTGAGGAATAGGACTGATGCGTTGCCTAGTTCGCCGCTCGTGCTCGTGCTTGACTTAAGCCCCCGCCCTATCCCATCTCCTGCATGCGGCGGTAGATTTCGCAGAT
>CABUZF010000003.1 GCA_902495985.1 uncultured Collinsella sp. | reverse complement strand
CTTGGCCCGTGAGTACGATGTCGAACGCGAAGAGCTGCGGGCATATGCGCAGGCAAATTGCCGAGGGTTGCATGGCATCGCGCGTGCTTTTGACGTTTTTGAGCATATGGACGGCAGGTCAGACAATGGCGGCGAGTCCGAGGCGAGAGCAGCGATGATTCTCGCTGGGGTTGCCGCGCCCGAGCTTCAAGTTGAGATAACGCGACCGGGAAACGCTGGCTATTATCTAGCAGATTATGGCTGGCAGATGCCAGACGGCTCATGGACGCTGGCAGAGCTGCATGGGCTAGGCAAGTTTGAAGACGAGGCTCAAAATGATCCAGAGCGGGCGGCGGCAAAAACGTATCGAGCGGCCCTCATGCGCGACGCGAACCTTCGCGCCATGGGCCACAATGTCATTCATTTCAAACTCTCGGACACCTACGACGTGGAATCGTTCGGTGCCATGATGCGCGGCTACGGCATTCCGACAACAAAACCCTACGCCGACTCCCGATAGTGAAATCATTTGCAGCCAACCTTCAATAAGTTGCGGTGAAATGCGGACTGTTGAGGCCTTTAAAGGCATGAAACAGTCCGTATTTCACCGCAACTTAGGAGGGGATGGGGCTGAGGGGCGTGCGATGCCGTTGTCTGTCGGTTAGTGGCGACCGTGGTGGCGGAGCTTGTCGATGGTGGAGTCGGTGCTTCGGCTGCGGGCGTCGGCGGCGGTTTGGCGTTTACGGCGGTAATCGATCATGCCTTGGATGATGGGCTTGCCAAAGCTCACGACGTCGTCGTTATAGATGGCGGTACGGGCGGCAAGCAGACAGTCGGTAAAGTCCATATGGGTCTTGCCAAAAAGTTTGACGGCAAGGGCGACAACGGTGGGCTCGTCGACCATGACGTCATCGAGCAGCCTTTTCATGGCCGCAGCAATCTCAACGCGGGGAACCTTATAGACATCGCGCAGCGTGACCACGACGCGCGTGATGATTTCGGGGTAGACACGAGCGGTGCGCGTGGCGATGACCTTGGCGGCGCGCGGCGACAGGACTTCGTCGTCGTCGAGCAGGTAGCGTAGGATGACGGTCTCGTCGATGATGGTACTACTCATGGATATCTACTTCCTCGGGACCCAAAATCGAATCGTCGCTTTCTGTAGCGAGGTACTCAATCCAGGCATTGCGCTCCTCGGAGCGGCGATTGGGGTCACCGTATGCTTTGAGCGATCCATAGGCGGCGGTGCCGTCCTTTGAGCGCACGGCGACCGGCTGAAAGGGAAGCTTGCGCATCAAAATGCTCTGCGCGACAAAAAGGCGAACGGCCTCGGCAAGCGATGTGCCCATTGCGTCGTAGAGGCGCTCGGCATGCTGTTTGTCCTCTTCGCGAATGCGCACCTGCAGGATGGCTCGTTTTTGCGTCGATGACATCACTGGCCCCCTTAATGAGCGTGCAATATGAATGGTCAAATACAACATTGGCTAATAATAACCAATCTTATAACCACTGCTTTATTGCACTCAAGTTAATGAGCGCGAAATATATATCAAACGTATTACATCCTTTATAAACGAGCGTGAAATCCCCCCTAGATGTACGCATGTAATACACTCATCTTTATAGCTTCTAGAGAATAATTCCAACCTGCCAAAACCCCTGCAATACACCCGTATTGCAGGGCCTATGCTCAAGTTTGCCCCCTGCAACTGCGTATATTTAACCTGTATATCGTTGGAGGAATTCTATCGAAGTGCCTGTTTCGCCGCATGCACTCGATACGCCGATGCCGGACCACGGGCGGTCCGGGGCAACGTCGGCAGGGTCTCTCCGGCATGGGATTCAGGAGGGAGTGAACAACATGGGCAATAAACGAGTCGTGGCTGATTCTTCACGCTGCATTGGGTGCCAAACCTGTATGGCGGCGTGCATCGAGGCACACGATATTCCCGGCAACATCGCCGCACCTCACTTGCGCGTAACGCGCACCTACGAGATTTCCGCGCCGGTGGCATGTCACCACTGCGAGGACGCTCCGTGCGCCAAGGCCTGCCCTACGGGCGCCTTGTTCTTTGATCCAAAGAACCATCGTATCGGCGTCAACGAGGACAACTGCATCGGCTGCAAGAGCTGCGTCATGGCCTGCCCCTTTGGCGCCGTGAGCGTGGCGACCACGCAGGCCCCCGTCTTGATGGGCGACGTGCGCGTGGGTTCGCAGACCAAGAGCTTCGTGCTCAAGTGCGACCTGTGCGTGGACCGTCCCGGCGGTCCGGCGTGTGCCGAGGCGTGCCCGACCAAGGGCCTCACCCTGGTGGACGAGGAGCGCCTGGCAGAACTGACTGCCGAGCGTGCCCGCGCCACCATCGAAAACGAGGCGTAAGCGTTGGGGCGACAGGCCCAATGATTGTCAAATAAGTACCGAGCATTCGGTAGCAGAGAAAGGAAGGAGGGTGTCATGGAGAAGCATAAAGTGATCTGCCCGTATTGCGGCGCCGGTTGCCAGTTTAACCTCTTGGTCCAAAACGGCCAGGTCGTGGGTACCGAACCGCTCAACGGCATCACCAATCAGGGCGAGCTGTGCCTTAAGGGCATGAGCGGCTACGACTTCATCAACGACACCAAGATCTTGACTCCTCGCGTACTGCACCCGATGATCCGCCGCACCAAGGGCGCGGATCTTGAGCGCGTAAGCTGGGACGAGGCACTGGATTTCACCGCATCTAAGATGCAGGCCATAATTGACGAATATGGTCCTAACGCTGTCATGACCACCGGCTCTTCGCGAGGCGGCGGCAATGAGGCGAACTACGTCATGCAGAAGTTTACGCGTGCGTGCATCGGCACCCACAGCGTGGACAACTGCGCCCGTACTTGACACGGCCCTACTGTCCTCGGTCTGATGGACACGGTTGGTTCAGGTTGCATGTCATGCTCCATCCCCGGTATGGAGGATGCGGGCTGCATTTTCCTCTTCGGCTATAACCCTGCCGATTCGCACCCCATCGTCGCAAGGCGTATCGTGCGAGCCAAAGAAAAGGGTTGCAAGATCATCGTCGCCGATCCGCGCCATATCGAAACCGCGCGTATCGCCGATCTCTACCTTCCGATCAAGAACGGTTGCAACGTTGCGTTCCTCAACGCCTTTGCCAACTGCTTGGTCAACGATGGCCTCTACGACAAGGAATTCGTCGCCGAGCACACGAACGGCTTTGACGAGTGGTGGGAGACCATCAAGAACTACACTCCCGAATCCGTACAGGACATCACGGGTGTCGAGCCCGCGTTGATCCACCAAGCTGCCGAGATGTACGCCACGGCGAAGCCTTCTGCCATCATTGGCTGGGGTATGGGCGTATGCCAGCAGAAGCAGAACCTGAAGACGGTGCACACCATCGCCTCCATCGCCTGCGTTGCCGGCCAGATCGGCAAACCCAATTCCGGTCTCGCGCCCGTGCGTGGCCAGAATAACGTCCAGGGCTCCTGCGATATGGGCATGCTGCCCAACCTGTACCCTGGCTACCAGAAAGTCACCGACCCGGCAGTGCGTGCCAAGTTTGCCAAGGCTTGGGGCGTACCCGAGGAAAAGCTCCCGCTCGAGGAGGGCTACAAGCTCACCGACCTGGGCCACCTGGTCGACGAGGGCAAGGTGCACTGCTTCTACAACTACGGCGAGGACCCGGTGCAGACCGAGCCCGATTCGGCCGGTATGCGCAAGACGCTCTCCGAGCTGGATCTGTTCATTTGCCAGGACATCTTTATGACGCAGACGACCATGCTCGCCGACGTTATCCTGCCCGCTACCTCTTGGGGCGAGCACGAGGGTGTCTTTACCGCATCCGACCGTAGCTTCCAGCACTTTGACGCGGCCGTTCCGCCCAAGGGCGAGTGCCGTCACGACTGGGAGATCTTCGCGGACCTGTCTACGCGTATGGGTTACCCCATGCACTACGACAACACCGAGCAGATCTGGAACGAGTGCATTAGCCTGTGCCCCAACTTTGTGGGCGCGACCTACGAGAAGATGGCTCCCGAGGGTGGCTACGCCCAGTGGCCCGTCAAGAGCACCGATGTGAACGACCACGGTACGGCCGACATGTTCGCAGGCGGCAAGTTCACCACCAAGGACGGCCGCGCCAACCTGATGGCGCACGACTGGGAGGCGCCCTCCGAGCTTCCCGACGATGAGTACCCGCTCATCCTGTGCACCGTCCGTGAGGTCGGCCATTACAGCTGTCGCTCGATGACCGGCAACTGCAAGACGCTGGCGCTGCTCGCCGACGAGCCCGGCTTTGTCCGCATGAATCCCGCGGACGCCCAGGCGCGCGGCATCAAGAACGGCGACATCGTCTCGATCTACAGCCGCCGCGGCCAGGTATACAGCCGCGCCGACGTGAGCGACCGCATCAACAAGGGCACGGTCTATATGACCTACCAGTGGTGGATCGGCAAGTGCAACGAGCTGACCATGCACAAGGTCGACCCGGTCTCGCATACGCCCGAGGACAAGTTCTCCGCCTGCCAGGTCGACGCTATCGCCGACCAGGTCTGGGCCGAGGGCGAGGTCGAGCGTCAGTACACCGAGCTCAAGCAGGCTCTGGTGGACGCCGCCGCTCCCCAGGACGTTGAGCCTGGCGCCGCCAAGTTCGACGACGAGACACACGTGAATCAAATCGTGTAGTCCCGTTCTCGTTGGCTTTTTGGGCCGGGCGTCCCGTACGTTCGGGAGCCCGGCCCGTTATTTTGAAAGGAAGTGGGGATGAACCGCTTCATCGACATCAACCCGGAGAGGTGCATCGGCTGCGGAACATGCCAGTCCGCCTGTGCCGACGCCCACCGGATGCAGGGTCTTCAGGATACGCCGCGCCTGGCGCTCGTGAAGACCGGCGGTATTTCGGCCGCCCTTGCCTGCCACCATTGCGAGGGTGCCCCCTGCGCCGAGGTTTGCCCGGTGAATGCCATCGAGCACGATGGCGACCGCATCCACGTCAAGGAGCAGGAGTGCATCGGGTGCAGGCTGTGCGCCATCGCGTGCCCCTTCGGTGCCATCCATCCCGATGGCACGTCTATCGCCGGTGTCGCAGGCATGTGCGACCCGACGCCTTCGTATCCTAAGTCCCTGAGCAGCCTGCTTACGTGGGCTCCCGGCCAGTACACCTGCGCTGTCAAGTGCGACCTGTGTGCCTTCGATCCGGACGGCCCGCATTGTGTGGCGGCGTGCCCCACCAAGGCGCTGACCGTCATGGGCGGCGCGGCCGATCGCGAGCTCGACGAGGCCAAGCGCCTGCGCTCGATCGAAAATGGTCCCGTCGTCGACGTTACCGCTGTGGCCCAGGGCCTCTCCGAGAAAGCAGAAGGGAGCGTAAACAATGGATAGCATGACGCTGTTTATCGCATCGCTTGCCGTCTCGTGCATCGGTGCGCTCGCCTCGGTTCTGCTGATCAAGGCCGATAACGCCGCCAAGACCGCCGGCTGCCTTATCGGCGCCGTCGCCGCGGTGCTTTCGTTTGTGGCCGGTATCCAGGCCGTGCTGGGCGATGTCACGTCGGTCGACACCATCGTGTTCTTCCCGTTTGCCCATTTCCAGCTGCTGCTCAATCAGCTGTCCGGCCTGTTCGTGGCGCTCATCTCGGTGCTCGCTTTTGCCGGCTCGATCTACGGTCTCAACTACTTTGATGAGTACCCGGGCAAAAAGGGCCGCGCCGGCTTCTTCTTTAACACCTTCGTGGCGTCCATGATGCTCGTCATCACCGCCGACAACGTGTTTTGGTTCCTGGTCGCCTTTGAGCTCATGTCGCTGACCTCGTACTTCCTGGTCGTGATCGAGGAGAACGAGAACTCCATCCATGGCGGTTGGCTCTACTTCGTGATCGCGCACGTGGGCTTTGTGCTCATCATGGCGAGCTTCCTCACCATGACCAACTGCGCCGGTGGCTCGTTTGCCTTTGCGGATTTCCGCGCCACGCAGTTTAGCCCCGCGGTTGCATCCGTGTGCTTCGTGCTCGCCTTCTTTGGCTTTGGCGCCAAGGCCGGTATTATCCCGCTGCACGGCTGGCTGCCCAAGGCTCATCCCGAGGCGCCGTCCAACGTGTCGGCCCTCATGTCCGGCGGCATGATCAAGATCGGTATCTTCGGTATCCTCAAGGTTGGTCTCGACCTGCTCTCCGCCTCGGGCGTTCAGGTCTGGTGGGGCCTTATGGTCATGGTCTTCGGTGCGATCTCGTCGGTCCTCGGCGTGGCCTTCGCCCTGCAGGAGCATGACATCAAGCGCCTGCTGGCCTATCACTCCGTCGAGAACATCGGCATCATTCTGCTCGGCGTCGGCGCCTCCATGGCCGCCATGGCGCTCAACTCTGTCGGCATCGCCGTCCTGGCTCTGATGGCCGCCCTCTACCACACGTTTAACCACGCGATGTTTAAGGGCGAGCTGTTCTTGGGCGCCGGTGCGCTGCTGTACTCCACGGGTACCCGCAATATGGAGAAGATGGGCGGCCTGTTCCGTCGTATGCCGGCAACGGCCATCTGCTTCCTTGTTGGCGCGCTTGCCATCTCGGCCATCCCGCCCTTCAACGGCTTTGTGTCCGAGTGGTTTACCTATCAGTCGCTGTTTAATGCCGCCATGCAGGGTGACAAGGCCGTCATGATCGTGGCCGTGTTCGCTGCCGTCGCGCTTGCCATTACCGGCGCGCTGGCTGTCACGTGCTTCGTCAAGGCCTATGGCGTCTCCTTTTCCTCCGCGCCCCGCTCCGAGGCCGCGGCCAATGCCAAGGAGGTTCCCGCCCCCATGGTGTTTGCGCAGGGCCTGCTCGCGGCCATCTGCGTCGTGTTGGGCATTGGCGCTCCCGTGATCGCGCCCGTGCTGGTCGATGTCGCCGCGTCCGTGCTGCATCCGTACGGTGGCGTGTTTGCCGCCGAGGGCATGGAGCTCATGAACCAGTACTCCGGCGCTGCCACCTCCACGCCCGCGATCGCCATTGCGCTCGTGGTGCTCGTCGGCCTTGCCTGCGGTTATCGCAAGCTCAAGACCGTCGGCAAGGTGCAGAAGTCCCAGCCGTGGGCATGCGGCTATGCTCCCAACGAGCATATGCCCGTCGTGGCCACGACCTTTGCCTCCGAGGTGTCCTGGTTTATGCAGCCGCTCTACACGCTGCGCGACCGCTGCACGGCCGTCTGCTGGTCCATCGCGCACTTCTTCCAGAAGCTCACCGGTGTGGCCGAGGCTGTGGAGCCCGTACCCGACAAGGTTCTCGTCGATGCCCCGCATAAGGGTGTCGAGAAGCTCGCCGACCTCGCGACTAAGCTCGAGGGCGGCAACTACAGCATCTATATCTGCTACATCGTCGCGGCACTCGTGGTGTTCCTCGTGCTCGCCGTGCAAATGGGTTAAGGAGGGGAGAGCATGAACAACATCGTACTTGCCGTTCTGCAGGGCGTGGTCGTTATGGCCGTCGCGCCGTTCTTCTCCGGTCTCGGCCGCGTGATCCGCGCCAAGATGCACAACCGTCGCGGCCCCAGCATCATGCAGGACTACCGCGACCTGGCCAAGCTCTTTGCGCGCCCCGAGTCCCAGAGCGAGGACGCGAGCTTTGCGCTGCGCATTATGCCGCCGCTGTTCTTCGCCGTCGCCTTTATGCTCGCGATGGGCCTGCCGCTCTTTACGGCGCAAAGCCCCATCCCGGTCTTTGGTGACGCCATCACCATCATGTACAGCCTGGCGCTCGCCCGCTTCTTCTTCGCCCTCTGCGGTGTGGATTCGTCCAACGCCTACGCCGGTATCGGCGGCGTCCGCGAGCTGCTCATGAGCGTGCTCATCGAGCCGTCCATGCTGCTGGCGCTGTTTGCCGCCGCCCTGGTGTGCGGTTCCACCGACATCGCCACCATGGGTCAGCACATCATGACGGGTGCCATCGACGCACCGGTCGCCGTGATCCTCGCCGGCATCGCCTTTGCGATCGCCTGCTACATGGAACTCGGCAAGCTGCCTTTTGATCAGGCCGAGGCCGAGCAAGAGCTCCAGGAGGGTCCGCTCGCCGAGCTTTCCGGCCCGTCGCTCGCTATGGCCAAGCTCGCCATGTCCATGAAGCAGGTCCTGGTCGTCGCCTGGTTCTGCGCGATTTTTGTCCCCTGGGGCGAGCCCGCGACCGTGGGCGCCGCCGCCGTTCTGGGCGCGGTCATCTTCCTGGTGAAATGCCTGATCGACTTTGTCGTGTGCGGCGTGATCGAGAACTCCTGCTCGCGTTCGCGTTTTAAGGTGCTTGGCAATCAGACCTGGGCCGTCGTGGGCATCGCCGTTCTGGCGTTTGTCTTCGTGGTCGTCGGCGTGTAGGAGAAGGGAGAAACAATGTCATTTGCAGTCAGTCTGTCCCTTCTCGGCTTGGTCGCTATCGCGGCCCCGATGGTGGCCTCGGTGCTCGTCGCCCTGTTCCCCCGTCCGTACGCCAAGTGGTTCAGCGTTTTGGGTGCCGCCGTCTCGACGGTCTGCACCATTGCCCTCGCCGCGAATTTCGCTGGCGCCGGCATGCCCGACACGCAGGTCCCCCTGATCTCGTTTGGGCAGACCCTCGTCATGGGATTCACCTTCGATCGCATGAGCACGCTGCTCGCGCCCGCCTTTGTGGGTATCGGCCTGCTTGTCGTGATCTATTCGATCCCCTATATGAGCGAGAATAACCGTGAGCATCCCGACGCGCCGCGTCGCCGCTTCTACGCGTACCTCGCGACCTTCATCGGTGCCATGGCCGGCCTCGTGTACAGCTCGACCCTTTTGGGCCAGCTCGTGTTCTTTGAGATCACGGGTGCGTGCTCTTGGGGCCTCATTAGCTACTACATGACGCCTACGGCCAAGAAGGCCGGCATGAAGGCCCTGATTATCACGCATATCGGTGCGCTCGGCCTGTATCTGGGCGCCGCTATCGTGTTTGCCCACACCGGCACCTTCGCCATTACCGCGATTGCCGGCCTCGACGCCAAGCTCAAGGCCATCGTCCTTTTGCTCGTGCTGTTTGCGGCCTGGGCCAAGTCCGCACAGGTTCCCATGTACATGTGGCTGCCTTCGGCCATGGAGGCGCCGACGCCTGTTTCGGCCTACCTGCATGGTGCCTCGATGGTCAAGGTCGGCGTGTGCGTGTTCGCGCGTGCACTCGTCTCTGCCGGCGAGATTCCCGAGATCGTGGGCTGGGTCGCCATTGTCGACGCCATGGTCACCATGCTCTTTGGTTTCCTGATGTACCTGCCGCAAAAGGACATGAAGCGCCTGCTGGCCTTCTCGACGATCGCCCAGCTCTCCTATGTGTTCTTTGGTCTGGGCCTTTCGGTCTTTGGCAGCCAGCTGGCCTTTGATGGCGCCGTGTGCCACATCTTTAACCACGCTTTCGCCAAGACGCTGTTCTTCCTGATCGCCGGTTCGTTCTCCTTTACGCTCGGCACGCGTATGCTGCCCAAGCTTCGCGGCATCGTAAAGAAGTACCCGATCTCGGGCGTGGGCTTTGGTGTCGCGGCGCTCGCCATTGCCGGCGTGCCGCCCATGAACACGTTCTTCTCGAAGTTCCAGATCATCGCCGGCGGCTTTTCTGTGGGTGCCGGCAACGTCGCGATCCTGGTGCTCGTGTGCATCATGGTTGCCGAGACCGTCGCCACCTTTGCCTGGTTCCTCAAGTGGATGGGCTATTGCCTGCCCGGCGAGCCGAGCGAAGAGGTCGCTGCGGGTGCCCCGCTTCCCCGCGCGATGGCGTTCGTGTTCATCGTGCTCATCATCATGGTCATCGTCAGCGGCCCGCTTTCGGCCAGCTGGATCGGTTAGGAGGTAGAACGACATGGGTTATTCGATCGTCAACATCCTTGGCGGCCTTCTGATCGTCACGTCCACCATGGTGGTTGTCTCCAAGAACATCAAACATTCCATCCACTGGTATGCGGTGCAGTCGCTGGTGCTCGTGGGGCTTCTCGCCACGCTCGGCGTCACCACCGGTGCGCAGGAGCTGCTTATGTGGGCTGGATCTGCCTTTATCACTAAGGTCGTCCTGGTCCCTTACATCCTCAACCGCGCATACAAGAAGATGGGCGAGCCGAGCGACGCATCGCTCAGGGCCGGCCTTAAGCCCGCGTGGGCCATTTGCATCATCGCCGTCGAGGTCGCGATCTGCTTTGCCGTCGTGACGCAGATCAGCCTGCCCACGGCCGAGGTCGCAACGCCTGCGCTCGCTATTAGCTTCGCTCACTTCTTTGTGGGCCTCACCTGCATTATTTCGCAGCGCAACATCATGAAGCAGATCTTTGGATACTGCCTCATGGAAAACGGCAGCCATGTGACGCTCGCGCTTTTGGCCCCCACCGCTCCCGAGATCATCGAGATCGGTATCGCCACCGACGCCATCTTTGCCGTCATCATCATGTCCATCGTCGTGCGTCGCATTTGGGACGACTCCCACTCGCTCGATGCGCGCGACCTGTCCGAGCTGAGGGGGTAGTCCATGGAAACGTTGATTCTCGCCCTGCTCGCGACTCCTTTGGTGTTCTCGCTGGTCATGGCGTTTTTGCCCAAGAACACGTCCTATAACGTGTTTGCCGGTCTCAACCTGGTCTCCGTCGCAGCCGTCCTGGTGCTGTCGATTGTGACGGCCGGTGACGTCCTTATGAGCGGCGACACCGCGAGCGCTCTTGGCCTGTGGTTCCACCTCGATTCGCTGGGCGCCATCTTTGTGCTGCTCATCGGCTTTATCGGTTTTCTTACCGGGCTGTTCTCACTTCCCTATGTAAAGGCCGATATCGAGGAGGGCTCCATGCCCGCCGAGCGCGCCAAGCAGTATTTTGCGCTGTTTAGCCTGTTTGTGTTCACCATGCTGCTCGCGTGCCTGTCCAACAACATGATCCTCACGTGGGCCGCCGTGGAGGCAACCACGCTTTCCACCGTGTTCCTGGTGGGTATCTACAAGAACAAGACGGCCCTCGAGGCTTCTTGGAAGTATGCGATGGTCTGCACCGCCGGCGTGGCCTTTGGCCTGTTCGGTACGCTGCTGATCTACGCCAATGCCGCCGACGTGATCCCCAACGCCCACGAGGCCGCGTTCCTGTCGTGCGTGCTGCCGTATGCCGACCAGTTCGACCCGACGCTCATGCGCCTCGCCTTTGCGTTTATCGTGATCGGCTTTGGCACCAAGGCCGGCCTTTTCCCCATGCACACTTGGCTGCCCGATGCCCACTCCCAGGCCCCGAGCCCTGTCTCGGCCCTGCTTTCGGGCGTGCTGCTTAAGTGCGCCATGCTTGTGATCATGCGCTTCTACGGCTTTACCATCCAGGCCGTGGGCGCCGAGTATCCGCAACTTTTGCTGTTGATCGTCGGAACGCTGTCCATTTTGGTGGCGGCACTTTCGATGTTTCGCCAGGACGACCTCAAGCGCCGCTTTGCGTACTCGTCTGTGGAGAACGTGGGCGTTATTGCCCTGTGCCTGGGTATCGGTGGCCCGCTGGGTATCGCCGCGGCCCTGCTGCACTGCGTGTTCCACGGCTTTACCAAGACGCTTGCCTTCTGCGTGTCCGGCAACATCCAGCACGCTTTTGGCACGCGTAGCCTGGCCAAGATCCAGGGCGTCGTCGAGGTTGCCCCCGCAACCGCCGCGCTCGCCGTCCTGGCGCTGCTCGGTCTTGGTGCCTTCCCGCCCTTTGGCATGTTTATCTCCGAGTTCCTGACTTTTGTCGCCGGTGTTACCGCCGGTCCCATGTGGCTGGTCGTCGTGGTCGCCCTCGGTCTTACCGTGGCCATCTCCGCGCTCACCCGCATCGCGCTTAAGTCGGTATTCGGCCATGCGCCCCAGGGCATGGGCAAGCATGAGGCCCCGGCGCTCATGCTTATTCCCGAAATCATCCTGGCTGTCATGATCTTGTGGTTTGGCATCGCCACCCCGCTGCCTCTCGTGCACGGTGTGGAGACCGCGACCGGCATCGTGCTCGAGCAGAGCACCGAGGAGCTTCACGCGACGCCGATGTACCGCGCTGTGTTCGGTACCGAGACCGCTCAGAGCGAGGTGGAGTAACGAATGATTGAAACTGAGAACAAGGTGTATGCCCGCCGCTGCGAGAGCCATGTCGAGGCCCTGCGCCGCGCCGTTCGGGGCTGCATCGAGAAGGTCGAGTGGCAGTGCGAGGACCAGCTGACGATCACCGTCAAGCAGGACAAGCTGCCCGAGGCCGTCCACTACCTGTATTACGAGCGCTACGGCTGGATTCCCGTGATCATCGGCAACGACGAGCGCAGTCTGTGCGGTCGCTACGCCGTGTACTACGTCATCTCCATGGAGGGGGAGGACCCCGGCTGGGTGACCGTGCGCACCGAGGTCGATCCCGCCAAGATGACGTTCCCGTCCGTGACGCCGTTCGTCCCCGCCTGCGTGTGGGGCGAGCGCGAGCTGCGCGACATGTTCGGCCTGATTCCCGAAGGCCTGCCCGATCGTCGTCGCCTGGTGCTGCCCGACGATTGGCCCAGCGGCCTGTATCCGCTGCGCAAGGACTCCATGGACTACCGCTTCCGTCCCGCTCCCGCGAGTGACATGGAAAACTACGAGTTCTTGGCCGATACCAAGGGCAAGGAGACGACGCTCGTCCCCATGGGCCCGTTGCACATTACCTCCGACGAGCCCGGCCACTTCCGCCTGTTCGTCGAGGGCGAGACGATCGTCGACGCCGACTACCGTCTGTTCTACGTGCACCGCGGCATGGAGAAGGTCGCCGAGACGCGCCTGAACTATGACGCCGTGACGTTCCTTGCCGACCGCATTTGCGGCATCTGCGGCTGCGCCCACTCGGTGGCCTATGCCGAGGCCGTCGAGCGCGCCCAGGGCATCCATGTCCCGCCGCGCGCCCAGTACATCCGCGCCATCATGCTCGAGGTCGAGCGTCTGCACTCGCATCTGCTCAACATTGGCCTGGCGTCGCACTACACGGGCTTCGACTCCGGCTTCCAGCAGTTCTTCCGCGTCCGCGAGAAGTCCATGGACCTGGCCGAGAAGCTCTCCGGTCACCGCAAGACCTACGGCCTCAACGTGATCGGCGGCGTGCGTCGCGACATTTTGGCCGAGCAGAAGCTCTCCACGCTCACGACCATCCACCAGCTGCGCTCCGAGGTTCAGGAGCTCGTCGACGTCTTACTCTCCACGCCCAACTTCATTGAGCGTACGAGCGGTATCGGCATCTTGGACCGCAAGATCGCACGCGACTTCTCGCCGGTCGGCCCGCTCATGCGTGGCTCGGGCTATGCCCGCGACGTGCGCTTTGACCATCCCTTCGACGGCTACGCCGATCCGGACGTCCAAAAGATGCACGCCGCCACGGCCGACACCTGCGATGCCTTCGGCCGTACCGCCGTCCGCATCCAGGAGGTCTACGATTCGATCGACATGATCGAGACCATGCTCGAGAACTGCCCGTCGGGCCCCATCCTCACCACGGATTGGGAGTACACCCCGCACAAGTACGCCATCGGCGCCACCGAGGCGCCGCGCGGCGAGGACGTGCACTGGGCCATGCTCGGCAATAACCAGAAGTGCTACCGCTGGCGCGCCAAGGCCGCCACGTACAGCAACTGGCCGGTCCTGCGCTACATGTTCCGCGGCAACACCGTGGGCGACGCGGCACTGATCGTCGGTTCGCTCGACCCGTGCTACTCCTGCACCGACCGCGTGACGGTGACCGATGTCGCCGCCAAGCGCGACCATGTGCTCGACAAGGAACAGTTCGAGAACGTCTGGCGCGACAAGTCGCCGCTTGCGGGCGAGGGCACCATGGCCGCTCCGCTCGATGAGGAGGCGCTCTAATATGCTGAAGCTTTGGAAGGTTAACGCCAAGGCCGGCGACGCGACGGTCAAATACCCGTTTGCGCCGTTCCCCACCAACAAGGACATGCGCGGCAAGCCCGAGCACAACGCCGAGCTCTGCATCGCCTGCGGTGCCTGCGGCGTGGCGTGCCCGGCCGATGCCATTCGCATGGACACCGACCTTGCGGCCGATACCATCACCTGGTCGATCGACTACGGTCGCTGCATCTTTTGCGGCCGCTGCGAGGAAGCCTGCCCCATGGAGGCCATCAAGCTCACCGAGGAGTTTGAGCTGGCCGTCATGAGCAAGGACGACCTCACCAGCAAGAGCGTCTATACGCTCGAGCACTGCTCGCGTTGCGGCAAGCCGTTTGCCCCGCACAAGGAGATCGACTACGCCAAGCGCCTGCTGCAAAAGGCCGGCGGCATGGAGGCCGAGCAGGCCGCCCGTACCGTCGGTATGTGCCAGGAGTGCAAGCGCGAGCTCGATGCCCTGCGCGCCGCTTCGGCCGTAAAGACCGGCAACGCGCGCGGCATGGCTGCCAACGAGACGCTTGCGTCCGGTGAGCCCCAGGGCCCCGGCATGGAGTATCTGGGCGGCCACGGCGTGAACCCGGAGTATGTCGACCGCGAGCTCAACCCCGATGCGCCCGAGATCCCCGCCGGTCCGGCGCCGGTCGAGGGCATCATCATGGATTTTGATACGAAGGAGGAGTAACCATGGCCGAACCCACGCTTTTGCCCGAGCGGCTTCAGTACCGCCCGACCAAGATCGAGCTCGACGAGAGCATCGAGAAGGCCAAGGCGACCCTTCTTAAGAAGATCAAGCGCTCGGTATACGTCTACCGTGTCGACTGCGGTGGCTGCAACGGCTGCGAGATCGAGATCTTCGGTTCCATCACGCCCGTCTTTGACGTCGAGCGTTTTGGCATCAAGGTCGTGCCCTCGCCCCGTCACGCCGATGTGCTGCTGTACACCGGCGCTGTGACGCGTGCCATGCGTATGCCGGCCCTGCGCGCCTTTGAAGCCGCACCCGATCCCAAGATCGTGGTGTCCTATGGCGCGTGCGGATGCACCGGTGGCATCTTCTACGACAACTACTGCGTCTGGGGCGGCACGGACAAGATTCTGCCGGTCGATGTCTACATCCCCGGCTGCCCGCCCAGCCCCGCGCAGACCATCTACGGCTTTGCCATGGCACTTGGCCTGCTGGACCAAAAGCTCCATGCCGAGACCACGGTGGAGGCCGCCGGCGAGCAGGCCGATATCCTGCACCCCGGTGTGCCGTACAAGCTGCGCGTTGCCATCGAGCGCGAGGCTCGCGCCATGAGCGGCTACCGTTACGGCCGCGACCTGGCCAATGAGTTTATGGACACGCTCGAGGGCGCGCCCAAGGGCGATATCCGCGGTGCCATGGCGCTGCTCATCGACAAGCAGGACGATCCTCGCCGCGTTGAGGTCTACTCGGCGCTGCAGGATCTGGTGCTGGCCGGAGGTCGCTAGATGGAGCTCACGGACCGCTCTGGTTACTTTGCGGGTCCCGGCATGCTCGGCGGCTCCTTTGGCGATGCCTCGCGCGCAAGCGACGAGGCCGCCGAGGGCGTCGCCGACCCCTGCCTGGGCCATGCGCCCGACCAGGTGGTCTTCTACGAGCTCACGCGTAAGTTTGTGGAGACCGAGGAAGACGTTCCCCAGGAGGCCTGCGACGTGCTGTACTACACGCTCGCCGTGGGCCACCACACTGGCGTGCTTGACTGCTTTGAGCCGCGCCTGTCGGTGCCGGTGGATGTGTTCTATTCGCTCGTCGACGCGCTGCCGGAGGGGGAGGCCAAGACCAAGTTCGAGGCCATCCGCTCCTTTGGCGAGTGCCAGCTCGACAAGGCGACGGTGCCGTCGCTGCTCGAGGCCTGCGATGCGCTGCTCGACGAGCGCGGTTTTCGCGGGTCGGCCAAGGCCGGCATCTCGGTGTTCGACGACGACTTTGGCCTGCATGCTCAGCAGGTCGCGTTCTTAATGAAGTTTCGCGATCTGGTTGAGCGCGTGCGCGATGTGTCGGGCGTGTATCTGACGGGGAGGTTGCAGTAATGGGTCGCGTTGTGGATGGTCATGTGAACGGCGCCCCGTTTGCGGGTATCGTGCTCACGGCGGGAAGCGTGCTGCGTGCCGACGATGCCGCCGGCCCCGTGCTCTCCAAAAAGATGGAGGACGCACCCATCGCCGGCTGGTACACCATCGACGGAGGCCAAACGCCCGAGGACGACATCATCGAGGTCAAGCGCGAGCGTCCGCCGCGTCTGGTCTTGGTCGATGCTGCCGACATGGCGCTGCCCGTCGGCGCCATCCGCTTGCTCGACAAACGTGATGTGGCCCGCAAGTCGATGTTCACCACGCATTCGCTTCCCTTGTCGATTTTGATCGAAGAGATTGAGCAATCGTGCGAAGATATCGTCTTCATAGGGATTCAGCCGGGCGATACGGAGTTCTACAACCCCATGTCCCCGGAGGTCTTTGAGGCCGTCGACGCCGTGTACGACGCCGTGGCCGCCAACGACTTTTCCCACTTTGTCCGCTTGGGGCAAGAGCAATAGGAGCGCTTGTCCCTGCTGATTAGGAAAGAAGTGATTGACATGGCAGATTCCAAGGTGGAGTATCCCGCTCCCGATTGCCTGGCGCCCGCCGCGATCGAGGCCAAGACCGAGGTCGCCGGCGTGACCAAGGCTAACCTGCCGGTCGCTAAGGCCTTTCTGTTGGCAATGTTCGCCGGTGCGTTCATCGCCTTCGGCGGCCTGTTCTTTACGGTGTTTTTGAGCGATAGCACGCTGGGCTGGGGTGCCCAGCGCGTCGTGGGCGGCCTGTGCTTTTGCCTAGGCCTGGTGCTCGTGCTGGTGTGCGGCGCCGAGCTGTTTACCGGCAATTCTCTTATGGTCTGCGCGCTCAAGAGTAAAAAGATCACCCTGGCTCAGATGCTCAAGGCTTGGGTCGTCGTATGGGTCGGTAACTTTGTCGGTGCCCTGTTCATCGTCTTTTTGGTGTACATGGCCGGCATTTACAAGCTCAACGGCGAGGCGGTCGCTAATTCCATGGTGAGCGTCGCCGCCGGCAAGGTGACGATCGACTGGGTGACGATCTTCTTCCGCGGCATCCTGTGCAACATCTTTGTGTGCCTGGCCGTGTGGATCGGTACCGCCGGCAAGACCGTGGTCGATAAGGTTGTGGGTATTCTGCTGCCCATCGCCGCCTTTGTGGCCTGCGGTTTTGAGCACTGCGTCGCCAACATGTACTTTTTGCCCATGGGTGCCGTGATGCATGCATGCGGTTATGGTGCCGACGTCGCCGGCGCCGATGCGCTCAACGCCGCGGGCATTGCGTTTAACCTGTCCGCCGCTACGCTGGGCAACATCGTGGGCGGCGCGGTTCTGGTCGCGCTCGGCTACTGGTTTATCTACGCCAAGAAGTCCGAGGCGTAAGGTACCGTCTGTTTGACGTTGGGCCTCCCGCGGGGCGTTGCCGTGCGGGGGGCTTTTTGGGTCTGGGGCTCGTTGCCGGGCTTTTGGCCTGTTGTGTTTGGCTGATGAAAGGGGTAATCGAGATGGCATCTGCTGTGGAGCGTGACGGTCGCGCCGTGGTGACCACATGCGGGGGATGCTATGCCGATTGCGCCTTTGCGGCACGCGTTGAGGACGGTCGCGTGGTGGCCGAGTTGCCGGTGCCGGGGCATCCGTGCGCGGCGCGTGCTCTGTGCGCCCGCGGGCGGCATCGGCTGTCTATGCCGTTTGACGAGCGCGACCGGATTTTGCACCCCATGCGCCGACGAGCTGATGGCTCGGGGTTCGATGCGATTTCCTGGGATGAGGCGTTCGCGCAGATCGCTGCGCGCCTTTTGGGGATTGTTGACGAGCACGGGCCTCGTGCGCTGGGCATGACGCTCGGTGTTCCCTCGTTCGACCGCTACTGGGCGTATCGTCTTATGCATGCGCTGGGCTCGCCCAACGTGTACGGTGCCGACGGCGCCTGCGAGGTAAGCCGACTTACCGGTTGGGAGCACAGCCTGGGCTACAGCCCCGCCTCCGACCTAGCGCATACCGACTGCATCATGTACCTGGGGCGTTCCATTGTCGATTCGTCGACGATGGGGGCTGTTGATTCACTCAACGATGCCCGTCGCCGCGGGGCGAAGATTATCGTGGTTGACCCCCGGCGCAGTGGCTCGGCTGCGCTTGCCGACCGCTGGCTGCGCGTGCGCCCGGGCTGCGACCTGGCCTTGCTGTTGGGCATTGCGCATGTCTTGATTGCCGAGGGCCTGTACGACCACGAGTTCGTTGCCCGCTACGCCACGGGTTTTGACGAGCTGGCGCAGGCGGCCGCTGCTTGGACGCCCGAGTGGGCTGAGTCGATGTGCGACGTGCCGGCGGACGATATCCGTGCGACTGCGCGTGATTTGGCTGCCGCGGCGCCTGCTGCGGTGGTTGACGCTGGCTTTCATGGTGGTATCGGTATCGCGTATGCCAACAGTACGCAGACGGCGCGAGCTATCTGCATGGTCGATGTGCTGCTGGGCTGTATTGGACATGCGGGCGGCGCGCTCAATCCACCCACACCGTTTGCGCTGGGTGACCTTGATCCCGCACGCTTTGCGACGCCGCCGATGCCACGTGAGCCCAAGTTGGGGTCCGAGCGCTATCCACTGGTCGATCCGGTGCGCGGCCTGTGCACGACCATCGGTCAGTCGATTCTTGCCGGCGATTTGCGTGGGCTCATCGTCTATGCCAGTAACCCCGGTGCGGGCTATGGCAATGCCGGGGCGTGGCTATCGATTCTGGAACAGCTCGACTTGCTCGTGACGATTGATATTCGCTGGTCCGAGACGGCGCGTGCTTCTGACTTCGTGCTGCCCGATGTGACGTACCTGGAGGCCGATCGCGGTGTGGGCACAGTCGTGGGCGCCAACGATGCGCGCGTGTTCTACCGCAACGCCGTGCTGCCCGTGCAGCATGACGGCACACGTCCCGGTCGGGAGATTTTTGCCGGTCTGGCTGCTGCCTGCGGCGTTGGTGAGTGCTTCGACTTTACGTCCGACGACCTGGCGGCTGCCCAGGTGGCGCCTTTTGGGATCAATCTGGACGAGCTCAAGGAGCGCGGCTGGGCCGACACGGATGTCGCGTTGCCGTCGCGTACGGGCGAGCCGGTGATTCCATTGGATGGCGGCAAAATTGCGCTGGCAAGCGACGTATGGGAACGATCCGGCATGGGTCGTGTGCCCAACTGGATTGCTCCCATGGTGGAGCCCGGCCCGGGGATGTTTCGCCTCATTAGCGGCAACCGTCCCTTTGAGTCGCATACCTCGCGAAGGCTTGCAGCCCAAGGTGCCGCCGAGGCTGGGTCGGACCTGGATGCCGTGCAGATGAATGCCGATGCTGCTGCGCACATGGGTATCGCCGATGGCGAGGTCGTCGAGCTTGTGAGCGATATGGGCCGCGACCGCGTGCGCGTGGAGACGACGCCGTATCTGCATCCGGCGTGCATCTTTACGTCGGCCGCACCCGGTGGGCGTTCGTTTGGCGCCGATGCCGGTGGCGCTCAGGCCTTGGGCGTAGGCCCGCTCGATCATACGCCGTTGCGTTGGGACCCGTTGACGGGCGCCGCGCTCACCCAGGAAAACGCCGTTCGCGTGGAAAAGATCGCGGCGCGCGAGGATAATAACGAGTAATTGACTCAGCTGATCGAATTGGCTGATAGTTTGACGTTCGAATGATTGATTCACCTTTGGTTTTGAAAGGCCGCACATGAGCGATAGCCAGAACATGTCCGATGAGGTGCGCGCCCGCCTGCGCGCCATTCCCTCCGTCAACGAGCTGCTTGCCGAGTGGCCGGTAGTGAAGGCGGCGGGGGAG
>CABUZF010000002.1 GCA_902495985.1 uncultured Collinsella sp. | reverse complement strand
GTGAATCATCTCCTCACAAAAAGGCGCCCGCGTGCGGAGCGCCCGGTGGATTGTATGCCGCTGGAGCATGTAGCGTGCACCGGAGGCGATATTTAGAAGAACAAACGCATGGGAACTTATGCCGCGGGGCAGATGGCAAAAACGCGTGCGGGATATCCAACGTCATCGCGCACCTTGGGGAAGGTGCAGAAGATGACGGCGCCTGTGGCGGGAAGCTCGTCCAGATGGTCCATGACCTCGATCTGATAGCGGTCGACCGAGAGGATGTACTGCTCGCCGGGGTAGGGGCAGGCGCCCTCGCGCGTGGTCACGTTCGTTTCCTTTAATCGGGCTTTTTGCTGATGTTAAAGCGGTGCCGTGACAGCTCGATTTCTGCTGCGTTACGATACGTTCTCGATTGCGATTCCACGATGTTTCGGTCGCGTGACCATTGTGTTTCGCCTCATTAGGGCTTCGAGGGGAGAGGAGGGGCAGTGCAATATCGCGTTGACCCCAAAAGCGACAACCGTATCTCGGCGCTGGGGCTGGGTTGCATGAGGTTTCCCGGTGCGCCGGGACACCCCGATGCGAAGACGGCCGACGCCATCATCTCCCGTGCGGTGGAGCAGGGGATTAACTACCTGGACACAGCCTATCTCTATCCCGGCAACGAGGCTTGCGTGGGCGCTTCGCTTGAGCGCCTGGGACTGCGCGACCGGGTGTTGCTGGCGACTAAGTTGCCGCACGCTTCGTGTACATGCACAGGGGATTTCGACCGTTTCTTTGACGAGCAGCTGCGTCGCCTGCGGACCGACCATATCGACTATTACCTTATGCACAACATCACCTCGCCCGCTCAATGGAAACGTGTGGTGGCGTTGGGCATCGAGGACTGGATCGCGCGTCAAAAGGCGGCGGGGCGCATTCGCCAGATTGGTTTTTCGTATCATGGCAGCGCGGCGGATTTCCTGACGGTGCTTGACGCATATGACTGGGATTTTTGCCAGATCCAGTACAACTACGCTGGAGAGCGCTACCAAGCGGGAACGGCGGGGCTCATGGCGGCTGCGGAGCGCGGGCTCGCGGTGTTTGTGATGGAGCCGCTGCTGGGCGGGCGTCTGGCAGGCAAGCTGCCGCCACGGGCCCGCGCCGTGCTCGATGGCGCTCGTGACCCGCATTTGCGCACTCCTGCCGCCTGGGGGCTTTCGTGGGTGTGGAACCATCCTCAGGTGACGATGCTGCTTTCGGGTATGACCAATACCGCGCAAGTGGATGAGAACGCGGCGTTGGCCGATCGGGCTCTGCCGGATTCGATGACAGTTACCCAGCTCGATGTCATCGCACGTGTGCTGGGAGAGTTTGAGAAATCGAATCGCGTGCCCTGTACGGGGTGCGGCTACTGCATGCCGTGCCCCAAGGGCATCAATATTCCCGGTTGCTTTGGCGCCTACAACGCGAGCTACGCGCATAGTTGGTTTACGGGGCTGTCTCAATACTTTACGGCGAGCGCGGTGCGCACAAGCGAGCCCAAGCTGGTGAGCAATTGCGTCAAGTGCGGCAAATGCGCACGACACTGTCCGCAGCACATTGATATTCCCGAGCGTCTCGACGATGTGCGTCGACGTTTCCAGCCTGGTCCCGTGACGGCGGTGCTTAAGGCCTTCGGCAAAACGCGCTCCTCATGACCCTTTTATAACTTGCGGTGGAATAGTTCCTGTTTGCGGCAGAATAGGGGCCAAACAGGAACTATTTCACCGCAACTGAAGGGGGCTGTCGTGGGTCATCGGGATTCATGTGATGATTTGCGCGAGGTTCGTTGGGGCGTTTTGGGCGCTGGGCGCATTTCGCATCGATTTGCATCGTCGCTCAAGGAAGTGGACGGGGCACGGCTTGTGGCTGCCGCCGGCCGCACTCCTTCGCATGTTGAGGAGTTTTGCAGGGCGTTTTCGATTGATGCCGCGCACAGTTATGCCACGGCTGACGATAGCGGCGATGCGGCTTATGATGCGCTGATTGCCGACCCCGATGTCGACGCAATCTACTTGGCTCTTCCACATGGCATGCATGCGCATTGGGCCTGTCGGGCACTGCGCGCGGGAAAGGCCGTACTGTGCGAAAAGCCGGCCGTTTTGAATGAAGAAGAGGCCCATGCGATCGCCTCCGTTTCCCGTGAGTGCGGCGTGCCGTTTATGGAGGCGATGAAAAATAGGTTTTGTCCGATGCGTACTCGCGTGAAGGACTTGCTTGCGTCGGGCGAGCTCGGCCGTATCGTTTCGATCGAAAGTGTGCAAAAACTCGATTATGGTGAGTCCCCTTCGAGTTATCTGCTCGATCCGTTGCAGGGTGGCTGTCTATATGACATGGGCTGCTATGCGGTCGGGTGGTTTGAGGATCTGCTCGCGGGCGCGTGCGATGTTTCGTCTCGTGAAGTTCGCTGGCGTGACGTATCGGGCGGCCGCGTGGATTGGGCCGATGAGATCCATATGAGTGTCGGCGGTATACCCATTCATATGGCGTGCGACGGCAAAGCAGCATATGAAAGCCGTTTAACGATTGCCTGCGAGCGGGGCTCGTTGGAAATCGAGCGCCTCCATCGCCCCGAGCTCGCCCATGTGAAGTACTTCGACGGACGAATGCTCGAAATAAATGCCCCGTTTGAGGTCGATGATTTCTACGGCGAAATCCAGCATGCGACCCAGCTCATCCAGGCGGGGAAACTCGAGAGTCCCGTCATGCCCCTTGCCGCCACACAGCGCTGCGCGCGCATTATCGATGCAATCCGTCTAGCCCTCTAGGACTTGGCGCTGACGCGTAGGGGATCATGGCGCCGGCGCCCGTAGCCGTAGTGCTTGGTGACCAGCATCTCTGATGCCCCTTTTATAACTTGCGGTGGAATAGTTCCTGTTTGCGGCAGAATAAGGCATCGACAGGAACTATTTCACCGCAACTGATGAGGGGGAGCTGGGGATGCTGACGATCGGGTGTCACCTATCCACGACGAAGGGCTATCGGGCAATGGGGGAGACGGCGCTGTCCATTGGCGCCAATACCTTTGCATTCTTTACGCGCAACCCGCGCGGCGGCAAGGCGAAAGACCTTGACATGGATGACGTGGCGGCCCTGCGCGAGCTTATGGAGCAAAACGACTTTGGCCCGCTCGTGGCTCATGCCCCGTATACCTATAACCCCTGCTCGGCCAAAGAGCGGGCGCGCGAGTTTGCCCTGGAGGCCATGGCAGAGGACCTGCGTCGCATGGAAGCGCTGCCCGGCAACTACTACAACTTCCATCCCGGTGCGCATGTGGGGCAGGGCTCCGACGCCGGCATTCAGATGATCGTCGACACCCTGTGTCAGGTGATGTTTGAGGGTCAGCAGACGACGGTGCTGCTCGAGACTATGGCCGGCAAGGGCACCGAGGTGGGCCGCAGCTTCGAGGAGCTGGCGCTCATCATCGAGGGCGTTGCCGACAAGCGCCCCGAGCTGTCGGCCAAGTTGGGCGTTTGCCTGGACACCTGCCATGTGAATGATGCCGGCTATGACATCGTCCACGATCTTGACGGTGTGCTCGACGAGTTCGATCGTGTGGTGGGTATCGAGCGCCTGCGCGCCGTGCATATCAATGACTCCAAGAACCCCTGCGGCGCCCATAAGGATCGCCACGAGTGTATCGGCAAGGGCTACCTGGGTAGTGAAGAGTTTGGCGGCGGTATGCAGGTTATGCAGAATATTGTATCGAATGGCCGCTTGCGCGCCTTGCCATTCATTTTGGAGACACCGAACGAACTTGCAGGTTATGCGGCTGAAATCAAACAGTTAAGGTCCTTGCAGCAGTAATGGCTGCCATAAAGTGGAGTGCTCCATTCACGTTATGGGTTTGTTTCAATCAGTTTTCTAATTGCAGATTCTTCCAAGCGGGTGCATAATAACCCTCAGTTTTTGCAGACCTCTGAATCACATGGGGTCATTGGAAGGAGACTGATTATGAAGCTGAAGAAGCTTGGCGCATTTGCCGCCACGGGTGCCATGGCGCTCGCCCTCGCACTGACGGGCTGCGGCTCGTCCAACGCCACCTCTGGCTCTGATGCCGGTTCTAGCAGCTCTGACGACGCTAAGGTCGAGAAGGTCGACGGCTCCAAGGAGTACGCGCTCGTCAAGGACGGTACACTGACCGTCGGCACCTCTGCCGAGTACGCTCCGTTTGAGTACAAGGATGACAACGGCGATTATCAGGGCTTTGACCTTGAGCTCATCAAGGCTATCGGCGACAAGCTGGGCCTGGATGTCGAGTACGTCAATAACGACTTTGACACGCTGGTTCCGGGCGTCGCTTCGGGCGCCAAGTATGACGTCTCCATCGCGGCTATCACCGACACGCCCGAGCGTGAGAAGGAAGTCACTTTCTCCGATTCCTACTACATGGACGATCAGGCTATCGTGACCAAGGTCGATAACACCGACATCACGGCCGACAACTACAGCGAGAAGCTCAACAACGCCGACGCCACCATCATCGTCCAGTCTGGCTCGACCGCCGAGTCCTTTGCCCAGGAGAACTTCCCCAAGGCCAAGATTGTCCCCTACAAGGACGCCACCGAGTGCTTCAGCGCCCTGCAGTCCGATAAGGGCGACGCCGTAGTCACCAACCGCTCCGTTGCTAGCCAGCTGACCGCCGAGCAGTTCAACACCTGTCAGACCATTAAGCAGATCAGCACCGGCGAGGAGTACGCCATCGCCATCAACCAGGGCAACACCAAGCTCAAGGACGACATCAACCAGGCCATCAAGGACCTGACCGACGACGGTACCGTTGACGCCCTCATGGCTAAGTACAACATCAAGTAAAATAACTACTTGATTGCGCGCGGGCCCTTTCCGTTTTGACGGAGAGGGCCTTTGCGTTTCTCTTGACGGAGAGCATTTCCGTCTCGTTTTGCCGGCAACTTCTACGATAGGAGCCACCTTGTCTCGACTGAACAAAGGGGCCGCGGAGCAGCATTTTCCACTGCCCGCCTTGCTCCAAAAGCTAGTCTGCGTCATGGCCGTGGCGCTCGCGCTGGTTTGCGCGGGGGCATATGCGCCCACGACCGCCCAGGCGCTTGAGACCGCAAAGATTACCGCCCGACCCAACACCGGTTCGGGCAGCGCTGTGGTCGGCGGTACCGAGACGCGCATTACCTGGGAGGTCCAAGCCGATGCCGATGAGGAGCTGAGCGGTCTTTCGCTGACGTTTGTCGACGGCACGACGTTTGGTACCGATGACACGCGATTGACGATGCTCTCGGGCGAGGACCTCATGGATCGTACGCCCATGAAGCCCACGTGCAAGGCTGACGGCCAGACGCTCAAGATTGACTTTGGCGAGACGGCGCCTGCCGGCGGCTTTTTCCGTGTCGAGGTTTACGGCGTGACGTTTCCCGTCGAGGGCGGCGATGAGGCCTTTAGCGGCACCTATACGCTTGCCGACGGTTCGACCAAGAAGATTTCCAAGATTCCTTCCGTCGAGATTAAGGGCGTGACGGCATTCGATAACTTCCTGGCCGACCTTAAGGAACAGCCGTGGGTCGAGGCATGGAATTCCAACATGTTCCTTCGCCTGTTCCTGAACCCGGTCATTTTGGTCCAGAGCCTGCCGATCGTCTTTAAGGGCTTCCTTATGTCGCTCTCGATCGTGCTCGTGGCATTTCCGTTGGCCATTCCCTTTGGCTTTGCGCTGTCGCTCATGCGCATTTCCAAGTCGCGCATCCTTCGTTGTCTTGCCGGCATCTATGTGAATATCATCCGCGGCACGCCGGCGTTCCTGCAGATTTACATTGCGTTCTTTGGCCTGCCGCTTGCCGGTGTCAAGGTTGATGACTACGTCTTGGGCGTTATCGTCATGGCCATGAACTCGTCTGCGTACCTGTGCGAGATCTTCCGTGCCGGTATTCAGTCGATCCCCAAGGGTCAAAACGAGGCTGCTCGATCGCTGGGCATGAATGCCTTCCAGACGCTGCTCTACGTTATGATTCCGCAGACGTTCCGCAATGTCCTGCCTACGCTGACCAGCGAGTTTATCCTGCTTTACAAGGATACGTCGCTGCTTGCCGCCGTGGGCGTGGTCGAGATCGTCATGAACGCCCGTACCATCGTGGCAACGACGGGTTCCATTACGCCGTATGTGGTTGCCGCCTTGTTCTATCTGGTCATTACTCTGCCGCTTGCGCGTTTGGTGAGCGGTCTTGAGGCGAGGCTGCTGGGTACGGCCGAAACCAAAAAGAAGCGTCCCACCAAGAGCGCCGGACAGGTTGTCGCGACGCCCGCCGACCATATCGCTGGTCTGTAAGGAGGTTCTATCATGAGCGAAACCAATAACTCGAACGAGGTCGTCGTCAGCATCAAGAATCTCCAGAAGGCCTTTGGCGATAACGTGGTCCTGCGCGACATCGATCTTGATGTGCACAAGGGCGAGGTCGTCGTGGTCCTGGGCCCCTCGGGCTCGGGTAAATCAACGATGCTTCGCTGCATTAACCGTCTCGAGGAGCCCACGAGTGGTTCGATTGTCGTCGAGGGCGTGGATGTTTGCGCCAAGGGCGTTGACCTCAATAAGGTGCGTACGCACTTGGGCATGGTGTTTCAGCAATTCAATCTGTTCCCGCACCTGTCGGTCAAAAAGAACGTCATGCTTGCGCAACAAAAGGTGCTCAAGCGCAGCAAGGAAGAGGCCGAGAAGATCGCCGTCGAGGAACTCACCAAGGTCGGTCTGGCCGAGCGCATCGATTTTATGCCGAGCCAGCTTTCGGGCGGTCAGCAGCAGCGCGTGGCCATCGCCCGCGCCCTGTCGATGAATCCGCACGTGATGCTCTTTGACGAGGCCACGTCGGCGCTCGATCCTGAGCTTGTCCGCGATGTATTGGGTGTCATGCGCGATCTTGCGCATGACGGTATGACCATGATCGTGGTGACGCACGAGATGGGCTTTGCCCGCGACGTCGCCGACCGCGTCGTCTTTATGGACGGCGGCGTTATCGTGGAGGACGGCACGCCGAGCGAGGTCTTCGACCATCCCAAGAGCGAACGCACCAAGGCGTTTTTGGGCAATATCTCGTAGCCGCTTTATATGACTGACATAGCAGAAAACGGGAGCCGGGTGTGATCCGGCTCCCGTTTTTGTTGGGACGCGAATGTGTTTTGGTGCAGAGCGTGTTACGGGCGGAGCTCATTGCCGCTAGACGAGCTCGGCTCCAAGGGCGCGGCAGGCCGCCTCGCCCCCATCGTCGGGTGCATCGTAGCAGATGACGGAATCGACCACGTTGACGCCTGCCTCGTCGGCGTCGGCCTTCCAGTTGTCCATCCACTCGCCTTCGGCCCACGAATAGGAGCCAAAGAGGACGACCTTCTTGTCACCGAGGGTCTCCTTGACTTCGTCCCACATCGGTTGGAACTCATCGTACTCGAGCTCCTCGGAGCCCATGGCGGGGCAGCCGAAGGCGAAGGCATCATAGCCGGCGATCTTGTCGGCAGAGAAATCGGCGCAGGAGATGACCTCTGCCTCGGCGCCGACTGACGACGCGCCCTCGGCAACGAGGTTTGCCATGGCTTCGGTGTTGCCTGTGCCGCTCCAATAGACGACTGCGATCTTGCTCATATTGAGTCCTTTCGGTTGTGCGGCGTGCGGCCGCGGTTTGTATGCTCTATCGGGTTGCCTGGGCAAGTTTTGCTAGGCTGTGGCCCTGCTGATAGACATGGGTGAGGTGCTGCGTGCAAGCGCGGTAGGATTCGAACGTCGCAAGCGCTTGCCCGACATTCGTGTAGACCTTCCAAGGTCCAAAGACCTTGTAGTTCTCGCCGCGCTGGACGATAAACTCGTGCACGTCGTCGTAGGGATATCCAAGGAAGTAGCCTATTTCGTGCGGAAACTCGCAGATGCAGTCTTTGCTGCAGCTAGCTTGCTGGGGTAGTGCGCATCGAGTCTGGCTACAGGCGCATTCCGCGACGTTATTGCTCGCAAGCGTGATGCGTGATGCCAAATGCACCAGGCATGTCGAAAGGTCTCTCGTGTCGTAGCCTTCCGAGGCGAGTGCCGTTTGGGCGCGAGGGTCTGCGAAATAGGTGGTGAGGCTTTTGGCTCGGTACACGTACACGAGCGCTCCGCAGGGCCGCCAGACCAAAACGCTCAGGTGGATGCCGAGCGGGTCAAGCTCGCGATTGCACTGGGCGATAACGTTGAGCAGGCGTGCTCGGCGTTCTGCGATGGTTTCGGTTGCGGTCGAGCCGTCTCCGTGGGCGTAGGTGCCTGGATAGGTAAAGAGCGATGCCGGCTTGATGCCCGCGAGCGTGGGGGAGCAGTTGCGCACGACTGCTGCCTGAAACGTTGGGATGTCAATGGTTCGAGTCACGGCGCTCCTTACGGATCTAAACTGTTAGCCTAGGAAAACTTATACACGAAAGTAAGCCATGGTCAACAAAAAAGTTTGAAGAGGGAAACTAATTGACCGAACGGACATGATTTTGGGTTAAGATGGGGACACCCCATGGGGGTATCTAGATAGGGCTACTTGAAAGGGGAACGCATGAGTGGCTTGCTCAACCCTGCGAATCTCATCGTGCTGGCCGTCATTGCCGTCGGCATGTTTTTTGGACTGCGTCGCATTGCCGCTTCGACACACGGGAAGAGTTGTTGCAGCGATGGTACGAGCGGCAAGAAGGCCAAAAAGGTTGTTGTGGTGGATACCGATGCGTCGCACTATCCCTATAGCGATGAGCTGCTCATCGGCGGCATGAGCTGTGACGGCTGCGCTCAGAATGTGACGAATGCCCTCAATGCGCTGGACGGCGTGTGGGCAACGGTAACGTATGCGGACCACACGGCACGCGTACGCTCGAAGCGCCCGGTTGATCGCGACACACTCGAGACAGCGGTGAGGGGCGCGGGCTATTACGTTATGAAAATGTAGGCGTTGTCCTCTCCGGTGGATACCGGCCTCCTGCTCATTGTGACTATCGGCATCCAAAAAATTGCGCAAAAAAATAACCCTTAGATGCGGCAAAAGTGGAGTTTGGTGACGGTTTGCGCGGAATTCGCTACCAATCGAGCATCTATTAACCCGTCCAAAAAATTACAGGTGTATATTTATACGCTGATTATTGCTGTGCTCAGATTGCAATTAACCGTGGACAGAAATGAAGAATGCTAAAGCTGGGCTTTAGGACAGGGGAGGTTATAGCCTTATGAGACGAGTGGGAGCACTTGGCTTGGTGGCAGCGCTTGCCGCTATCTTGGTATCGCCGCTGCCGGCGCATGCCGAAGACGCTTCGGGTGCCGTTACCTACAATGCGGGAAATGGGTATTCCTTTGAAAAGCTCTCGCATCCTACGGTAGGAACGTCGCAGCCGGATGGCATCGTCGACTACCAGGGTGGCGGTGCCGTTGCCGTTCCGGGCGCCGATGGTAATACGGCCAACAACGAAGGCGATCGCGGCCAGAGCTACACTTGGGCGGCTGCGAGCTATGGTGACTGGCTTTATGTGGGCACCTGCTATGCGGCGATGGGCAACACGCTGACGCTCATGAACGGCACGCTGGGCGATTCCTTTGATGCCGAGACCATGCGCCTGACGCTGGAGGCCATGTTTAACGGCACCTTCTTCTATGGACAGCAGAAGGAGGACGGCACGGCCGACAAGGACAGCGGCGGCATCTTGGTCAAGATCAATACCAAGACCGGTGAGACCAAGCTGCTGCTCTCTGAATCGCTCAACGGCGTCGCTCCTTTGTTTCGCAATGCCGTGAGCTATAAGGGTAAGCTCTATTTCTGCGGCAGCGTCAGGACCAATGGCGGCAAAAGCGGCCTGCCTGCTGTATACGAGATCGATCCTAAGACGGATGAGTACAAAGTTGTCTATCAGGGCCTTTCGAGCATGCAGGATTACGGTGCTGCCTACAAGCAGGGCATTTCTACCGGTATCCGCGGCATGTGCGTCCATGATGGCCAGCTCGTCATCAGTAATGTGGGTAAAGACGCGAACGGTAATTTTGTGTCGACAATCCTGACGTCGTCTGACCCCTCGAAGGGCCAGGACAGCTTCACCGAGATTGCCAACTCGGAGACGCTGTTTGGCTATCCGGCGATTCGCTATAAGGACAGCATCTACGGCGGCGCCATTTGGGATATGGTCTCGTACAATGGCCATCTCTATGCGACCATCTGCACCGGTACGCCCGAGAACGCTCCCGATGATAATTCCATGCAGTCGTTTGCCATGGTCCGTGGCGACAAGAATGCCGACGGCAGCTATTCGTGGACTCCCATTGTCGGCGATCAGAAGACGGACGGTGCAAAGTACTGCTTTGGCATCGATCCTGCCCGTACCCGTTCTGGCGCTGCCAACCTCATCGTCTACAACGACTACCTCTATATCGGTGAATACAACGACGAGGAGATTGCCCTCGAGCGCATCCTGTTCAACAAATCCAACACCGAAGAGGGCGGCAAGAGCAGCATGGGCGGCGTTGACTGCTCGTTTGTGAATGCCAATCTTGAGCAGTCGGTTAACATCTATCGCATGGACAAGGACGAGAACATGGAGCTCGTCGTTGGCGATCGCACCGACATGTTCCCCGAGGGCGGTATTTCCGGCCTGACTTCGGGCTTTGGCCGAAACGAGAACCAGTACATTTGGCGCATGCAGAAGTTCGACGGCAAGCTGTATATCGGTACCTTTGATACCGCGAGCCTGCTTGAGCCGATCGGCCAGTTCTCCAATGGCGACATTATCGATATGACGCCCGAGGAGTGGGACTCTCAGGTTCAGCGCCTTAGGGACCTGCTCGATCACCTGCTCGACAAGAAATCGCCTGACGACCCCATCGTTCCCGTGAACACGCTTGCGGACGATGATTCAAACGAGGCCGTCGAGGTCGATGATTCGAACGAAGCTGCCGAGGTTGATGATTCAAACGAGGCCGTCGATGTCGATGACGAGAAGACCGAGGTTGCTAAGGGCTTTGGCGATCTGAGCGATGCGCTGGAGGCTGCCGCGGGCGGTCTTTGCGATCAGGCCGCGACGATGTCCCAGGACTTTGAGGACGACGCCGCTTATGTCCAGAAGATCGATGGCGAGATCGCGTACTTCAAGTCCTTTGCCGACCAGTATCAGGACATGCTCGATAGCTATGAGAGCCTTAAGCAGCAGTACGAGGATGCCTATGGCACCGAGCTGCCGAGCGATATTCAGGATGCGCTCGATAAGCTGCTGAGTGAGGAGAACCTCAAGAAGCTGCAGAGTGTCCTTACGTGCATGTGTTACCTGCGCGATGCCGAGCGCGGCTTTGATATGTATGTGACCGAGGACGGCGTGAACTTTACGACGCTGACGACTAATGGCTTTAACGATCCGTATAACCATGGTCTGCGCACCTTTGCGGTGACCAACCAGGGTCTGTGCCTTGGTACCGCCAACCCGTTCTATGGTTGCCAGGTTTGGATCCAGCGCAAGGAGAATTCGGAGAATCCGATTGATCCCGGTACTCCGGATCCGACGGAACCCACCGATCCTTCGCAGCCGGGTGGCGGCAATCAGCCTGGTGGCAGCCAGACGGGTGGCAACGACCAGTCGAGCAGCACCGCGACGACCGTTTCGACGACCACTAAGAAGACTCCGAAGGACGGCTTGCTGCCTCACGCTGGCGACTCGACCCTCACGCTGGTCTTGGGATTGCTGGTTGCAGCTGCCGCAGTGCTTGGCATTGCTCTCGTCTTGCGCAAGCGTTCTCGTTGCTAGACTCGACCACGCAGCTCGATGCCTTGGATATCGTCGAAGTTGATGGCGATATCCCTGAGTTTGAGCAGCTTGAATGCGGGTAACACTTCGTCGAGAATGCCCGTGCGGCTACGATAGCCGTACGTATCGTAATAGGTGACGCGCACCAAGTCGCCACGTTTGAGGCCCTCGAGCTTTTTCGAAAGCTCGAGGGCTTTTTCTTCCGTGAGCTCGCATTTGGGTTCGACGGTGATTTCCTGCTTACGTACGAGCTCGTAGTATCCCGTGAGGGCGGCAAAGGGCATAAACTGCGCGGCACGGCCGGCGCGGACGGAGCCGTTGGCGGTGAGCTTGGGGTCGGTGGAGCGACGTCTTCCCTCGGGGTCCGCTAGACGTTCAAAAGGCGTCGGTGGCCGCATCGGCTGTTGTTGGGACTTAGGCACGATGTCCTCCTACCTGATCGTTGCGTTCGCGTGCGGTGGCGCCGGCGGTAAAGCTCAATCCCTTGACCAGGGCGTTCTTGCCGTACTTGCCCTTCACGGCCAGGACGGCGCGCGCCAGCTCGCGCTCGCGCTCATCGGCCTCGATATCGCTAAACAGGTCGATAGTGGCAAATTCTTCGGGCATGAGGTTGCCAAATCCCAAGTTGATGCGTTTGACCGGTCGTTTGGGATCGACGGTCTGCGCCCAGAGCTCATCGAAATAGCCCATGATCTTCTTAAACGAATTGGTGCGCTCGGGCAGCTTTCGCGAAGCGTTGGAGTGCGCAAAGAGTGCGGCATAGCCACCGCGCGGTTTGCCGCCATGCTCTCCCACAAAGATGCCATCGATTGCCTGCGCCTCGCGCACCAGGCGGCGCCGTTCGTCATCGCGCTGGACGGGCTTGGGCGCACGGGGCGCGAGTCCGGGGCCGGCGGTTGCAGTGGGTTCGATACTCGACGTGCTTGAGCGTAGGTGTCCGCATCCGTCCACATATTGCGCTGTGCCGCTGGCGTCGAGGCGGCGTATGTCGGCTCGTTCGCTTGCATAACCCACAAAGAGCGAGATGCTGTCGCACACCACGTGCTTATCGATCAAGTCCAGCACGGCGTTGTCGATCATCTCGCGCAAGACGGTGTAGGCCTGTTCATAGGCATAGCCTTTCGAGAGCACCTGTCCTGTGGTAGTTGAGGTTGCCTGCGGGCGATAGGCTTGGATATCGGCGATAGTTGTCGGCTCGCGCCCGAAGGCGTGGTCGATGAGATATTCGGCATTGACGCCGAGCTCGTCGTAGAGCAGGTTTTCGTCGAGCGCCGCGACGCCCATCAAATCGTAGACGCCGTATTTTTCGAGTCGTGCTGCCACGCCGGGCCCGATGCCCCAGATGTCGGTGATGGGACGATGGGACCAGATCTCCTTGCGAAAGGTCTCGTCGTCGAGTATGCCGATGCGGCTGGGTACGTGCTTGGCGGTAATGTCGAGCGCTACCTTGGCTTGGAATAGGTTGGGGCCGATGCCGACCGTCGCCGTGATGCCGGTGCGCGCGAGGACCTCATCGCGCAACATGCAGGCAAAGCCTTTGGCATTAGTGTGGTAGAGGTCTAGATAGGGCGTCACGTCGATAAAGCATTCGTCGATTGAATAGACGTGAATGTCTTGCGGGCTCACGTATTCCAGATAGATGCCGTAGATTTGCGCCGACACTTCCATGTAATGCTGCATGCGCGGTACGGCCTTGATGTAGTCGATGCCGTCGGGAATCTCAAATAGGCGGCAGCGATTGTGTATCCCGAGGTCCTTCATGGCCTGTGTGATGGCGAGGCAGATGGTCGTGCGCCCGCGCGATTCGTCGGCGACGACCAGGCACGTAGTGAGTGGGTCGAGTCCTCGGTCGACGCACTCGACGCTGGCATAGAACGTCTTAAGGTCGATGCAGATATAGGTGTGACGCTCATGCCCCACGCGTCCTCCCATCAAACACATGTTCTTATCGAATACCTGTTCGATAATACCCGCTCGTCCGGACATCGTCAAAACCTGTCAAAAAGGACCGGTATGTTTTGGTGTTTGTTTTGGTAGGTATGGTCGTGCGGTTGGATCGGTTTTTTAACTCAGCTCTAAAGAGTGCGAAACAGCTCGGAAAACCTCGTTTCGTAGCATGAGCCTAACGATTGATACCGCCTATACGCACGGAAGGGTTGTGGGAAAGATGGTCAATTATGGGTTTGGTATGCCGACGCGCCTTGTTGCGGATGGAGACGTGGCTCGCTGGTGCGGACGACTGGTCGCTCACTACGGTGGCACCAAGGCGCTGGTCGTGCTGAGCGGTGACGAGCATACGCGCGATGAGCTTGTCTCGGCGGCACTTGACTCGCTTGATCGAGCCCTGCTCGAGCGTGTGCTTTTCCGCTGCGGCTCGGTTGAGGGCGACGGGGGAGACGAGCTGATCGACGAAGCCGTGGCCCTGGCGACCGACGAGGGCGTGGACTTTGTCCTGGCGATTGGCGATGCCGATACTGCTGGCTTTGCGCGCGAGCTCGCGCGTCGCATGGCGGCGCTTGACGCCGGCGAAGACGGCTTTGTGCCTTATGGATGCATTGTCTCGGAGGGCAAGGTGCCTGCTGTCGTGGGCGCCGGCGAGGTTCCCGTTTTTGCCATTATCGCGCCCGAACTGCTGGAGGGCATCGGGTCTCCTCTGCGTGAGTTGCTCGGCAGTGTGTGCGCCGCGGCCTAATATTTGCCATAAAGGGACGGGTTATTTTTGGCTGGTAAAGCGTTTGACCTGCCAAAATAAACCTGTCCTTTTTGGTCGGTTGCCGTTTGGGGGCCGATTGGCAACGCTCGCTGATTGTAGTCTTGACCTGCGCTAGAATAGTGGCATCTGAATGTCCGGGCGCATGGAGGCGTGCGCCCGTATGCTGAGGAGGACTTTATGGCAACTGTTGCCGCACCTATCGATGCTACGTCGACTGCCGCTTGGAAGGCGCTCGAGGCTCATCAGGAGAAGCTCGAGGCTGAAGGTATCGACCTCAAGGCCTGGTTCGCCGCTGATGTCGAGCGCGTGAACAAGCTGAGCTTTGACGCCGGTGACCTGCACTTCGATCTGTCCAAGAACCTGGTGACTGATGAGACCGTCAAGCTGCTGTGCGATCTTGCCCGCGAGGTGAAGCTCGAGGAGCGCCGCGACGCCATGTTCTCCGGCGAGCACATCAACACCACCGAGGACCGTGCCGTCCTGCACACCGCGCTGCGCCGTCCGGCAAGCGATAAGGGCCAGCTCATCGTTGACGGCCAGGATGTCGTCGCCGACGTGCACGAGGTCCTCGATCGCATGTATGCCTTCGCCGAGCGCGTGCGCTCCGGTGAGTGGAAGGGCGTTACCGGCAAGAAGATCGAGCACCTGGTGTCTATCGGCATCGGCGGCTCCGATTTGGGCCCGGTCATGGCCTACGAGGCCCTGCGTCCCTATGCCGACGCCGGTATCGACTGCCGCTATATCTCCAACATCGACCCCAACGATCAAGCAGAGAAGCTCAAGGGCCTCGATCCCGAGACCACGCTCGTGATCATCGTCTCCAAGACCTTCACCACGCTCGAGACCCTCACCAACGCTCGCGAGGTCAAGACCTGGATGCTCGAGCAGCTCAAGGCACAGGGCGCCATCGACGGTTCCGATGAGCAGAACGCCGAGGCCGTGGCAAAGCACTTCGTCGCCGTTTCCACCGCACTCGAGAAGGTCGAGGCCTTCGGTATCGACCCCGCTAACGCCTTTGGTTTCTGGAATTGGGTCGGCGGCCGCTATTCCGTCGACTCCGCTGTGGGCCTGTCGCTGATCGTCGTGCTCGGCCCTGAGCGTTTCCAGCAGTTCCTTGAGGGCTTCCATGCCATCGACGAGTACTTCTGCAACACCCCGCTCGAGAACAACGCCGTCGCGCTGATGGGTCTGCTCAACGTCTGGTACGTCAACTTCTTCGGCTCCAAGAGCCATGCCGTGCTTCCGTACTGTCAGTACCTGCACCGTTTCCCGGCCTACCTGCAGCAGCTCACCATGGAGTCCAACGGCAAGCACGTCCGCTGGGACGGCAGCGCTGTGACCTCCGACACCGGTGAGATCTTCTGGGGCGAGCCCGGCACCAACGGCCAGCATGCCTTCTACCAGCTGCTGCACCAGGGCACCGTGGTGGTCCCGGCCGATTTCATCGCCTTCGCCAATACTGCCAACCCTGCGACCGATAGCGGCCAGGACGTGCACGAGCTGTTCCTGGGCAACTTCCTGGCCCAGACCAAGGCGCTCGCCTTTGGTAAGACGGCCGATGAGGTGCGCGCCGAGGGCACGCCCGAGCAGATCGTCCCGGCCCGTTGCTTTGAGGGCAACCGCCCGACGACCTCGATCTTCGGCGACACGCTGACCCCGTTCGCACTCGGCGAGCTCATCGCCCTGTACGAGCACATCACGTTTGTCGAGGGCACGGTCTGGGGCATCGACTCCTACGACCAGTGGGGCGTCGAGCTGGGCAAGCAGCTTGCCAAGCAGATTACCCCGGCCTTCCACGACGACGCCGCCAAGGCCGAGCAGGACGCTTCGACCCAGGCGCTCATCGAGTTCTACCGCGCTCACCGCAAGTAGTCGCTGCTGTTAACGCATCGCGCCTTATAGTCAGGGGCCCGTATCCGATAGGATACGGGCCCCTTTGCTTTGCCGTGGTCCCGGGGCGCACGGCCTTTGTGGAACATCGCCGGGGCGTCGCGCGCTGCGAGAACCCTGCGCCTAGATCTCGGCCTCCGCATGGCCTCGCTGCGCCTCGGGCAGCTCCCCGTAGAGCGGATGGTCTTCGAGCCTAAAGCGCTCGACCTGTTCTGGAGTGCGACCGCGTACAAAGAGCCACGAGCGATCGATTGGCGTCGCCATGAGCGTGCTGGGCAGCGCGTCGGCGCGGTCGGAAAACACCCGGGCACTCTCGGGATCCTGGAACGCCAGCACCAGATGCGTGTCGCAGTTGCCCATGATGGAGCGTGCGCGTGCCTCGCCATAGAGCGCATCGAGCTGGTTGGTCGACTGCAGCAGCAGCGTTGCCCAGATGTTGCGGCTTCGGATAATCGAGAGCACGTTGTCGATCTGGGGGATCTGCAGATTTGCGAAGTCATCGAGCATAAAGCGCACGGGCACGGGCAGGCTGCCGTCGGGCTGCCTATCGGCCTCGCGAATGAGGCCCATAAACGCCTGCGAAATAAAGAGGCCGGTCAGCGGATCGAGATTGCGGTCAATATCGCTCACGGTTACAAACAGGGCGCAGGGGGTGTGTCCCATGGAAGCGAAGTCCACCTGATGGCACTCACGATAGAGCTGTGCCGCACCGTCGAATCCCAGACACATGACCTTTTCGGCAAGGATGCCGACGATGCTCGCGTGCATGCGCTCGGCATTTTGCGTAATGGCGTAGCGCCGCCATAGCGAGAGGGCATAGCTTTGGGGGTCGGTCGTGATCAGGTCGTCAAACAATCGACCCGTGGCACCGTCCTGCAGGTGCTCGATCAGCTTGATGACCGAGCTGATCGTCTGCTCGTCGGCGGGTAGCTGTTCGGTGACGTAGGCGATAAGACACGACAGCAGGTTTGCCGCCGCATGATCCCAAAAGGGCTGGTTGTTGTCCTCGATGGGGCAGATGGCCTTTGCCACCGAGAGAATGTCCTGCTGGTTGGGCCTGCCGTCCGCCTTGCGGCGAATGTGCCTCAGGGGGTTGTAGCCGCAGCGCTCGATGCCGGGCGCAAGGACCGGGACGGTGTTGAGGTCGGCGAAGTTGAGACATTGCACGCAGTAACCGTGGGCTGCCAGCACGGGTCCCACTTCGCGACAGAGCGTGCCTTTGGTGTCGAGCACGATGTAGCTTGCGTTCATTTGCAGCAGGTTGGGCTTGAGGACGTTTCGGGTCTTGCCGGCTCCCGAGGGGCCGATCACAAGTGCATTGTTGTTGAGTCCCGTTTGGCAGGTGTCGCAGGAAAGCGTTCGATCCTTGGCGAGGATGGTGGACGATGCGGACTCAGATGCGGCGAGGCGGCTGGTGAGGTTAGACATGGGCGACCTCCTTGGTGGTCGAGAGGATTTCGTGGGCAAAGCCGAGCTCGACGGCGCGCTCGGCCGAAAGGTAGGTGTCTTTTGCAGTGAGGGACTGGATGCGCTTGGGCGTGAGGCCGCTGCGGTCCGAGAGGATTTGCGTGAGGGCCTTGCGGGTCTGCATGAGACGCCGGCTGGTTTCCTGCAGCGCAAGTGCCGAGCCGCCTGCCCCCTGGGGGATCAGCGGGTCGTGAATCATGAGCTCTGCATGGGGCGCCATACGGCGATCGTCGCCGCCCATAAAGATCACGGCGCCCATGGACGCGGCGAATTCCAGGCAGACGGTGCGGATGGGGCACGATGCGAGGCGCATGGCGTCATAGATCGCAAGACCCGATCGCACGCTTCCGCCGGCGCTGGCGACAAATATGGTGATGGGGCGGCTGGGGTCGGTGGCATCGAGCAGGCGGATCTGCTGGCATAGGTCGTGGGCCATCGGGGTTTCGATGTTTCCTATGACGGAGAGCTCGCGACGGGCGAGCATCTCATCGTAAATGCTGGTGAGCGTGATACCTCGGGCGGATTCACGCATGGTGAGGGGGCTGATGATGGGGGAATGATTGGTGTCCATGAGGACTCCTTTCTGTTGGTGGTGCTGTGGAATAGAGTCGCTGCCCACGGAGGGGCTGGCGGGCTACAGGGTTCGTCCGAGCCTGAGATCGAGCTCGGTTGTGGGGCGGGCTGCCTGTTCGTGCGTCTCGCAAGCGCCAAGGGCTCCAAAGCGATGGAGCGTTGCGACGGGCGTGGTGTAGGCGAGCCGCAGCTGATGCTCGATAGGGGCACATCCGTCATTTTTGTAATGAGCCGCGTGGTACTGCGCGATGCTGGCGTTCATCTCGCTGCCATTGCGATGGCGCTCAAACTGGCGTCTGCAGGTCTCGATGATCTTTGCTACTGACTTGGGTGCCGTCGCGGGAACAAGGGCGAGATAGCCCTCAAATAGCTCGTTGATGCTCAGGAGGCACAGCAGGTCGATCAGCGTCCTTATGGCTGCTCCCCCGGCAGAAAAGTGCGCGGTCATGCGGTTATATCGGTTGCGGTCGACGATGGCCGCATGGGGTCTTGGAGTTTTCTGCCCTGTGGTCCCGGGCTTTTGCCGCGCCTGTGTATTGAGCTCGACGTTGCAGCGCTTGAGGCCGTCCAACGGAAGGAACAGTGCGGTGCGCAGGGTGTTCCGCTTGCTTTCGAGTTCATGACGCTCGTCGGGTTCCCATTCGAGCTTGAGTTTCGTGTCGAGCGCCGTAAGCATATGGGCTAGGCAGCCTACGGTAAGAACGTACGAATCGTTGTCGCGTTTTGGGGCATAGGGGTCTGTCAGCTTGCGAATGTCGGGGTCGCCCATGATCTTTGTGCAGCGCTTCAGCAGTTGAGGGTGGTCGGCCAAGATCGTCGCGAGCGGTAGCGACGCGTAGTTCTTGACGGTCGCGGCGGCAAAGGCGGCGTCATATTCGTTTGCATATGCTCGCTCAATGCGGGCATCCAGAATGCTTTTCTTATCGCCGTCTTCAGCGTGGTGGTTTGTCATAGCTTCTCCAATCGGTTGATGTTCGTGCTGTTTGTTGATGTGTTGGTTGTCGTGAGTGATGTGCTTGCCGTGGGTGATGTGCTGACGTTGGGGTGCTATGCGGTTTTCAATGAGCCCGTGAGGCAGTTGCTGCAGGGGCGGGATGGAACGGCCCATGCAAGGCGGAAGGCATCGTGCTCAAAATCGAGACAGCAATGCCCTGGGTGCCTCACATGTGGCAGTTACCTCATTAAGTTGTCATTGCGTTTGGGGTTGTACTTTGCCGATCTTCTTTCTCTTACACGCTAAAAACTGAAATTTCATATGCTCGATCTACTTAAAACCGCAACGGCGGTCTTTTATCAACTTATATGTCGGAACGCGTCTTTGCAAGTACTTTTTTGCGTTTGTTTCAAATGGGGTGGTTTTGCAACCGTCATGCGCGCGCTGTGCGAACGTGCCCCGGCTCGGATAAGATAGTGC
>CABUZF010000001.1 GCA_902495985.1 uncultured Collinsella sp. | reverse complement strand
TTATTTGAACACATTCGAACAGTAACTGCAACAACTATTTGTTTATCTTTGTTCTTTTTTGAACAAATACCGTTTACGGATGATTGCTGACCGTTTGGATTCAGGGAATGCCCAGCTTGTCACGTATTCAACAAACAAAAAGGGCGGCCGAGAACGCATCTCGGCCGCCCTTCTTACGGTTGGTTTTCCAAGGATCGCTTTGCCGCCTACTCGGACTGTCCGCCCTTTTTGGCGTGCTTGGAAGGAGCGCTCAGAAAGCGGCCCGTCAAATAGTTCGCCGGGCCGGAAATATCGATCCCCAGCAGGGTATGGCCCAGCCACAGAAACGCCACGAGCACCAGCAGCGGGATAACGCACGAAGTCACGATCATCACGATGACGCCTTCAATCAGATCGGTCACCTGCCGCACGATCTCATCGGTCATCTGCTTGGCGCCGCTGGTCACCGACTTAACAAGGCTCGATGCCCCATCAGTCAACTGCTCAAGTACGTTTTTGGACTCCGTGGTCTCGGATTTATTCTTGTTCGATTTTGAGCTGGTCTCGGCTGACTTGTCCGTGGTGTCGGCCGCGTCCGCAGCGTCCGCAGCCTTTTGCTCAGCTTGCTCAATACTTACGCGATACGTTTCATCGACCTTCTGCGACACCCATACGCTCGCGGGCACGAGCGCCATGCCGATCACGGCAACCACCAGCACGCGCGTCGCCACACGGCGCAGGACAGCGCTCGTGCTCCAGCGCCCGTGAATGCCGAGCGACACCGCAAAGAGCGCCAACGCAAACGGGATTAAGATGCCCAGGCCAACCGACCACAAAATCGTGAGCAAATATTTCTCTAGGTATAGCACGGCAAGCACGATACCAAGGTTGCCTGAAAGCTGCGCGAGCTGCTCGGCAACCGGCGTTCCCGTATCACCCGGCAGCGCGGTAATGCCCGCAGACAGCGCCACGCACGAGGTCGTGAGCGCCAGTACGTTTCCTTTCTTTTGATCGATGACCTCGATGGTGGAGTCCCAAGTTTTGGTATCGGCGAAATGCGGACGAGCCACAAAGCCCGACAGCAGCGCCAGCACCACGAGCGCAACGATAAAGCCAATCTGCAGCTTTTTGTTTGCGCACACGACATCGGACAGACTGGGCTGCAGCTCGGTTACCGTCGTGTGCTCGGTTATCTGGACAGGACGCCCATGAGCCATCTCGTGCGCGCCTCTTTTTTGTATTGACCCGTTATCCGGCATTTGGATACCTCCTCAGTCCGGCGTTTAATGCGAAAGGAAGTATACCCACCGAGCAAAAATCGAACGGGAGGACGAACGGAGCGCACCAAGACTGTCCCCAATGACTAGTCGTTTAAGAACGTCCCCAATGACTATCTCGGGATGAGTTGCGGTGGAATAGGGATTGTTTTGCGCCCGCCGGCCCCTATTCAGTCCTTATTTCACCGCAACTTGGAGGAGGACAGAAAAAGCCCTGTCGCGGGTGCGGCAGGGCTTTTGGAAGGGAACTTGGTTGTGAGGGCTCGTTAGGCGAGCTTGGCCTCGAGCTCAGCGATGCGCTTGTAGGCATCGATGGTAAAGCGGGCCTGCTTCTCCAGGATCATAGTGGTCATGAGAGTGTCCTGAGCGTGAGCCATGATGAAGGTCATCTCCATCTCGCCACCGCCGGCCTCCTGCGAAAGCAGCTTGGTCTGCGTGTCGTGGGCGCCGATAAGTGCATCGCTGGCATCCTTGTGCAGCTGTTCGGCCTTCTCAAAGTCACCCTCGCGAGCAGCATCGAGCGCTGCAAGCAGATCGGTCTGGGCGTCACCTGCGTATGCGACAATCTCGAATCCAACCATCGAGATTTCTTCTTTGGTTGCCATATTGCGTTCCTTTCACATATGAACCAATGGAGAGCATCGCGTCCGGGCATACGCGCTGCGTTGTGTATGACAGAAACAATAACATTCAAACAAAAAAGAACAGCGCAAAACGTAATTTTGAGCTATGAACGGTCACTATTCGCCCGTGAACGGTTTTTAAACCAATCTGAACAATATCGAACACAATTAGCGGCAACCCAAACAGACCCGCGCCCTAGCGTACATCGCGCACCGTATCGCCCTCGACGAGCACGCCCGGAAACAGCATGTGCTCCACACCGGGTGCAGTGCCCTCGGCGCCGGCAATCTTGTCGACCGCCCACATGCCGACGCGTTTGTTGTCAAAGCGCACCGTGGTCAGGCGACGATCGGGCACGATATCGCCCAAACTATCGTCAACACCCACCACGCTTACGTCCTGGGGCACGCGCTTCCCGCGCGACTCGAGCCCACGGATGCAGCCATATGCCATGGCATCGTTGGAAGCATAAATGGCCGTACAGGTCGGATCGTCCGCCAGAGCCTGACCGGCAGCATATCCACTCTGCGCTGTCCAGTCGCCGCGCACGAGCTGCGGTGGCTCGATGCCATGCGCACGCAATGTCTCGCGCCAGCCTTCCTCGCGCCGCATGCCCGAAAGCGAGCGCTCGGGACACGAGATAAAGTGCACGGTCTTGTGCCCCTGCCCCAGCAAGTACTCGACCACTTGGCGCGAGCAATCGAACTGGTCGTTATCGACCGTTGAACAGAGCGGGTGCTCCAGCATGGTAACGAGCACCGTCTGCATACCGGGCAGCGGCTCAAAGGTGCCAAAGTCCGCCGGCATGCGGTTCATAATCACAACCATGCCGTCCACCGGCAGTGCGCTCATGCGCGACGATGCGCCCTCGAGGGTATACGGATGCCCGTCTACTTTAGTGAGAGTGATGGCATAGCCGTGCTTATCGGCCGCGGCGGCAAAGCCCTCCATACGGTCGAGATTGCCGGTGCCGGTAATGTTGAACATGGCGACGCCGACGGTCTTGAACTTGCCGCGACGCAGCGACCGGCCGGCAAAGTTAGGACGATAGCCAAGCTCGCGCATGGCGGCGCGCACGCGCTCCTTGGTCTCGGGGCGTACGCTGGGCGAATCGTGCACCGTACGCGAGACTGTCTGCTCCGAGACGCCCGCGAGACGCGCCACATCCTTAACGGAAACCGATTTTTTAACAGCGGCCATAGGTCGATCTTTCTATGTCGACGATGCCATTGGTGGCACCCTACGCAGTCATTTTTAACGCCTTCAAGTATATCCAACGCCTCCCCCACCATACGCTCACCACCCAAAACCTACCGTTCACCGACATTTTTGCTTCCCCAAACGGCTTTTGGCGCTCAAATGTTAACGTTGCCATTGTGCAAACAAAGAGCCACCGGGCGGCTCAAACGTTTACGCATAAGGAATCGACGGTTCGCAGGCACAGGAACCACCGGTTCGTGTCCTTTTTTGTGTCGCAAAATGGCAACGTCAACATTTTGGCAACCGAACGCCAAAAGCTACCATCGTTGCTAACCCACCGACTCTTAGGAGCATTGCATGGAGCAACTCATCGCCACCATCGAAAAAGGCCAGCCCTTTTTCAACGCGATCGCCCGCAACAAGTACCTCAAGGCGATCCGCGACGGCTTTATCTCCGTCATCCCCATCATTATCTTCTCGTCCATCTTCTGCCTGGTAGCCTCGGTCCCCAACATCTGGGGTTTCTACTGGCCCGATGACATCAACAACGCCCTGTGGAAGTGCTACAACTACTCCATGGGCATCCTGGCCATCGCCTGCGCCGCCACCACGGCCAAGCACTTCGCCGACGCGCAGAACCGCGACCTGCCCAAGAACAACCAGATCAACTTTATCTCGTGCATGTGCGCGGCCATCATCGGCTTCTTGCTCCTTTCGAGCGACACGATCGCCACGGACGCTGCCAGCGGCTTCAACACCACTTACCTTGGTTCCAAGGGCCTGCTGACCGCCTTCATCGCTGCGTTTGTGACCGGCATCATCTACAAGTTCTTCATTAAGCGCAACATCACCGTCAAGATGCCCGAGCAGGTTCCGCCCAACATTTCGCAGACCTTTAAGGACATCATCCCCTTCTCCGTTTGCATCACCGTCTTTTGGGTGTTTGACATCGTCTTCCGCGCTGCTTTTGGCTTCTGCTTTGCCCAGGGCGTCATCCAGGTGTTCCAGCCCCTGTTCACCGCTGCCGACGGCTACATCGGCCTCGCTGTGATCTACGGCGCCATGAGCCTGTTCTGGTTCGTCGGCGTCCACGGCCCCTCGATCGTCGAGCCCGCCATCGCTGCCGCTCTCGTTGCCAATATGACCGACAACCTGGCTGCGTTCCAGGCCGGTCAGCACGCTTCCGCTGTCCTGACCCAGGGTGCCCAGTACTTCGTCGTCTGCATGGGCGGCACCGGCGCCACGCTCGTCCTGGTCTTTATGTTCTGCTTCCTGGCCAAGTCTCAGGAGATGCGCGCCGTCGGTAAGGCCGCCATCGTCCCCGTGTGCTTTGCCGTCAACGAGCCGCTGCTGTTCGCCGCACCCATCGTGCTCAACCCCGTCTTCTTTGTCCCGTTTGTCTTTGCCCCGATCGCCAACATCTGGATCCTCAAGATCTTTATCGACTTCTTGGGCATGAACGGCTTTATGTACACCCTGCCTTGGACCGTCCCCGGCCCCATCGGCACCATCATGGGCCTGGGCTTCCAGCCGCTCGCCTTTGTGATGCTCGCCCTTATCCTGGTCGTCGACTTCGTTCTGTACTACCCGTTCTTCCGTGCCTATGACGCCCAGAAGTGCGCCGAGGAGGCCGAGATCTCCCAGGAGGAGCTCGCCGCCAAGAACGCCGAGAAGGCCGCCAAGCTCAACGATGCCTTCCAGGGCAAGGCTGACGCCGAGAGCGTTGCCGCCGGCGCTGCTGCCGAGGCCGTGAAGGCCGACTCCCCCGCCGCTTCTGCAGCACCCGCTGCCGAGGCAACGACCGCCAGCGACCTCAACGGCAAGCGCGTGCTTGTGCTCTGCCAGGGCGGCGGTACCTCGGGCCTGCTCGCCAACGCACTGGCCAAGGCTGCCAAGGAGCGTGGCATCAATCTTGAGACCGCTGCCGAGGCCTATGGCAACCACGTGGACATGCTCCCCGACTTTGACCTGGTCGTCCTGGCCCCGCAGGCCGCAAGCTACCTGGCCGACCTGCAGAAGGACTGTGAGCGCGTGGGCAACAAGTGCGTCGCCTGCCGTGGCAAGCAGTACATCGAGCTCTCCCAGAACGGCGACAAGTCTCTCGCCTTCGTCTCCGAGCAGCTTTCGAAGTAAGTAACGCTCAGGGCCAGCCGACCATCAACAGCCGGCTGGCCCTTCGATTTAGACGATTGGATCATCATGTCCGTTAACCCTGCTAGCGTCACCAACCCGCCCGCGCAGTTTCCCGAGGACTTTGTCTTTGGCGGCGCCACCGCTGCCTACCAGGTAGAGGGCGAGACCCGCACTCACGGTAAGGGCAAGGTCGCCTGGGACGACTTCCTGGAGGCCCAGGGGCGCTTCTCCCCCGATCCCGCTTCGGACTTCTACAACCAGTACCCCGTCGATCTGGAGCTGTGCGAGGAGTTCGGCATCAACGGCATTCGCCTCTCCATCGCCTGGAGCCGCATCTTCCCCAACGGCACCGGCGAAATCAACCCCGAGGGCGTGCAGTTCTATCACGATCTCTTCGCCGAGTGCCACAAGCACCACGTTGAGCCGTTCGTCACGCTGCATCACTTTGACACGCCGCTTCCCCTCTTTGAGAAGGGCGACTTCCTCAACCGCGAGACCATCGATGCCTTTGTGGACTTTGCCACCTTCTGCTTTAAAGAGTACGCCGACCAGGTGACCTACTGGTTCACCTTTAACGAGATTTGGGCCGACGCCTCCAACACCTACATCGAGGGCACCTTCCCCGGTGGCGTCAAGGCGCATCTGGCCGAGGCCTTCCAGTGCGAGCACAACATGATGCTCGCCCACGCCAAGGCAGTACTGGCCTTCCACAACGGCGGTTTTAAGGGCAAAATCGGCGTCATTCAGTCGCTGGAGTTCAAGTACCCGCTCAACGAGAACGACCCCGCCGACATCAAGGCCGCCAACAACGAGCACGTGCTGCAAAACCAGTTTTTGCTCGACGCCACCTTCCGCGGCGACTACGCGCCCGACACCCTCGAGTGCGCCAACCGCCTGGCTGCCGTCTCGGGCGGCACCATCGAAATCCTGGACGAGGACCTCGAGATTATGCGCGAGGCCGCGCTCCACAACGACTACCTGGGCGTTAACAACTACCAGTGCCGTTTCTTGAAGGCTTACGATGGCGAGAACGACCTGCACCACAATGGTACGGGCGAAAAGGGCACCGGCCGCTGGCGCGTCAAGGGTATTGGCGAGCATGTGAACAAGCCCGGCATCCCCACCACCGACTGGGACTGGATCATCTATCCCGAGGGTCTGTTCGATCTGCTCGTCTACATTAAGCAGCGCTACCCCAACTACAAGCAGATCTTCATCACCGAGAACGGCATGGGCTACAAGGACCCCTACAAGGACGGTTTTGTGGACGACCAGCCGCGCATCGACTACATCGAGCAGCACCTGCGCTGGCTGCTTAAGGCCATGGAGGTGGGCGTCAACGTGGGCGGTTACTTCCTGTGGAGCCTGCAGGATCAGTTCTCCTGGACCAATGGCTACAACAAGCGTTACGGCTTCTTCTACGTTGACTTTGAAACCCAGAAGCGCACACCCAAGGCAAGCGCATACTGGTATAAGCACGTGGCGCAGACCCGTCGTCTGGACTAGTGGCTGGCGGGGTTGCCCGCTCACACAACCTGTCCCCATTTCTCAGCCGGGGGCGGCACGTCACACGGCGCGCCGCCCCCGGTCTTTTTGTTTTTGGGCTGGTCGGGAGCCGTTTGTCTCGATCTGTAACATCTAGCCGAGTTTTTTGGTCCTAGCTGTTACAGATTGAGACGAACAGGATTGCTCTTTCCGAAGAATCTAAATCTGTAACACGTAGCCCGCTTTTGACCGTCTACCTGTTACAAATCGAGACAAACGGAGTAGGACCTAACCCCGTATGTCCCTAACAGTCGAGCGTTCGACCAGCGTACTCGGCACATGAATCGCCTCGATAGACGAGCTCTCTCCAATCGCCGCCTCAAACGCAAGCTTACCGACACCGCGCAAATCAAATCGCAGCGTCGTCAGCCGATTGTGAGGAACAAGTCCCTCGAGTGCGTCGTCGATACCAACCACGCTCACGTCGTCGGGCACGGACAGGCCCGCGTTCTCGAGCGCGGCGATAACGCCCAGCGCCATCTGGTCATTTGCCGCAAGCACGGCAGTCGGCGCCTGCGACCCGCCGGCAAGCACCTCGGCCGCAATCCGCTCGCCCATGGCGTACCCACTGTCCGCACTCCAATCGCCACGCAGCATCGGAGCGGCATCGACATGAGCACGACCCAGCGTATCGCGCCAACCGGCCTCACGAAAACGCGAGGAAATCGAGTTTTCCGGACCCGCCACAAACCGCATATTCGAGTGACCATGTTCCAGCAGATAATTGGTCAACAGCTCGCACGAACCATACTGGTCGGAGTCGATCGTCGTGCAGCGCGGATGCGCATACATGGACAGGATGACCGTTCGCACTCCCGGCTGGGGAACAAACTCCTCAAAATCGGGAGCCATGCGGTTCATGTTGAGAATCATGCCGTCGACGGGTCGCTCGACCATGCGGCGCGAGGCATCGGCAAGTGTATAGGGCTTGTCGCCGCCCATCTCGATCATAGTGACGGCAAAATCGTGCTCGCGCGCCGCTTGCATGATACCCTCGAGCGTCGCCAGGTTACCGACACGTGTGATGTTGTACATGCACAGGCCAATAGAACGATACGACCCGCCGCGCAACGCCGCTCCAGCAAAATTGGGACGAAAGCCCAGCTCTTCCATGGCGGCCAGCACACGCTTGCGCGTCTTTTCCGTCACGTTGGGCATACCGTTGACCACGCGAGACACAGTCTGGCGGCTCACGCCAGCGAGCGCCGCAACCTCTGCCGCGCTCGCCGAATGACCATTCCTTGTCTGCTGAGCCATGCCTTCCACGCTAACCTGCTTCCCAACTATTCCCCGCGCCCATGGCGCATCGTACATACATTGATAACGTGCTCATGATACCCGAGCCATATACCACAACATGAAAACTTCTGTCAATCAAAACCGCTTACCGAACAAATACAACCGTTCGCGGCTGTTTGAAGTTGTTTTGTTTCTATACATCCCAGCCGGATGTTAACGTGCTTATTGTCAAATGTTCACGTGCTCATTTTGGTTCTAATCATTTTAAGATAGTGTTTATCGGGCTTTTTCACCGCTGAACGCTAACCAGGGAGCCTCCTGAGCGCAAACGCACAATATCGAACAGCGAGACGAGAGGGTGTATGCATATGTCTTTGCTAAACCGCGTACAGCAGCTGCCGAAGGGCTTTGTTTGGGGCGCCGCAACCGCCGCGTACCAAACGGAAGGTTCCACGAAGGTGGCAGGCAAGGGTAAGACCATGTGGGACGATTACCTTGTCGCCCAGGGTCGCTTTTTGCCCGACCCGGCCAGTGATTTCTACAACCGCTACGAGGAGGATATCCGCCTTTCTGCCGAGCATGGACTCAACGCCATCCGTGTGTCCATCGCCTGGACCCGCATCTTCCCCAACGGCGACGATGCCGAGCCCCTCGCCGAGGGCGTTAAGCACTACCACGAGCTGTTCGCCTGCTGCAAAAAGTATGGCGTCGAGCCCTATGTGTCCCTGCATCACTTTGACTCCCCCGCCGCCCTGTTCAACCAGGGCGACTGGCTCAACCGCAAGACCGTCGACGCCTATGTGCGCTATGCCGAGTTCTGCTTCCGCGAGTTCCGCGAGGTCAAGAATTGGTTCACCATCAACGAGCTCATCAGCCTCTCGCACTCCCAATACATCCAAGGCAACTTCCCGCCCAACCATCACTTTGATGTGACGAGCGGCATCCAGAGCCAGCACAACGAGCTCGTTGCCCACGCCCGCGCCGTCAACCTGTATAAGGATCTTGACGAGACCGAGCACCTGGGCGGACGCATTGGCATGGTCAACGTCCTGACGCCGGCATATCCTGCCACAGACTCGCCCGCCGACCAGCACGCCGCCGACCTGTACAACGCCTTCTACACCGACTTCATCATGGACGGCGCCTTCCTGGGTCACTACTCCGCGCGCACCCTCTCACTCATCAACGAGATTCTGCGTGCCAACAACGCCACGCTTACGGTTGAGGACAGCGACATGGAGGAGCTCGCCAAGGCGGCGCCCCGCAACGATATGTTCGGCCTCAACTACTATCAGTCGGCGTTTATCGCCGCCTACGATGGCGAGTCCACCAACAGCTTTAACGGCACCGGAGACAAGGGCACCTCGTGCTTTAAGTTTAAGGGCGTCGGGCAGCAGGTCGATATGCCGGGTATCCCCACCACCGACTGGGATTGGCTCATCTACCCGCAAGGCCTCTACGACACGCTCAAGCACATCAGCGCCACCTATCCCAACCTCCCCGTCATCTATATCACCGAAAACGGCCTGGGCCACAAGGACCCCGAGCCCGACGCAAACGGCATCGTCGCCGATCCCGAGCGCATCGACTTTGTCGACCAGCACATGGAGAAGGTGCTCCAGGCGCGCGCCGAGGGCGTCGACGTCCAGGGCTACTTTATCTGGAGCCTGCAGGACCAGTTCTCGTGGGCCAATGGCTATAACAAGCGCTACGGCCTGTTCTACATCGACTTCGACACGCAAAAACGCTACATCAAGCAGTCGGCACTCTGGTACAAGGAGCTCGCCGACACTATGGCGGACGCGCAGTAGCGCATCGCCTCGCTTTCCCCCGAGAAGGGAGCGGCCCTATGCGATACAAACCCAGCCGCTCCCCTCTCTCCCCCTGGGACCGGCCCCGCCTGCACCCGGGCTTTTAGCAAGCGGGAGACCATATAGGTTTTCAACGTCCATGCCATTAAGATTTCATGCAAAGAGGAGCGTGAACTATGGAATCGATCGTTAAGTTCTTGGAGAAAGGTCAGCCGTACTTCGACAAGGTCTCTAAGAACATCTACCTTCAGGCCATTAAAGACGGCTTTTTGGCAGCAATGCCCATTATCCTGTCTTCTTCTGTCTTCCTGCTTATTTCGACCCTGCCGGGCGTTGTCGCCACGGTCGGCGGCTTTACGCTGCCCGACTGGTGGAACGTCGACGTCGTGAACTTCTGCAACAAGGTTTACAACTTCACGATGGGCGTCGTGGGCATCATGGTCGCCGGCACCACCGCAAGCGCGCTGACCGGCTCCAAGAACCGCCGCATGCCTGCCGGCAAGGCCATCAACGCCACGAGCACCATGGTCGCCGCCATGTGCGCTATGCTCATCTTGGCCGTTACCCAGACGAGTGCCAAGATCGACGGCGCCGATGTCTCGGTGTTCTTTACCGACAACATGGGCACCAAGGGCCTGCTGAGCTCCTTTGTCGCCGCATTTGCCACGGTCAACATCTATGCCTTCTGCATTAAGCGAGACATCACCATCAAGCTGCCCAAAGAAGTCCCCGGCGCCATCGCCCAGAACTTCCGCGACATCTTCGCCTTCAGCTTCTCCATCCTGTTTGTCGCCGTCATCGACGTTATCTGCCGCACCTGCTTGGCCGTCCCGTTTGCCAACGTCATCTCCACGCTGGTGAGCCCGCTGTTCGCCGCTGCCGATTCCTACGCCGGCCTCGCCCTCATCTGGTTCATGATCCCGCTGTTCTGGTTCATGGGCATCCACGGCCCCTCGGTCGTTAAGCCTGCCCTCAACGCCGCGCTGTTTGGCAACATCACCACCAACCTCGCCACGCTGCAGGCCGGCGGTCACCCCGCCCTCGCCCTGACCGAAAACTTCGGTAACTACATCGGCGAACTCGGCGGCACCGGCGCCACGTTCATTGTCCCGATCATCTTCCTGCTCTTTATGCGCTCCAAGCAGCTCAAGGCCGTCGGCAAAGCCTCTGTCGTGCCCGTGATGTTCGCCGTCAACGAGCCGCTGCTGTTCGCCGCGCCCATCATCCTCAACCCGTACTTCCTGATCCCGTTCCTGTTTGCCCCCGTGGCCAACGTCCTCATTGGTAAGTTCTTCATCGACTTTTTGGGCATGAACGGCTTTATCTATGCCATGCCGTGGGCACTCCCCGGACCGATCGGCACCTTCATCGACACCAACTTCCAGCCGATCTCTCTGGTCCTGGTTGTCGTCCTGCTGGTCGTTGACTTCTTGATCTACTACCCGTTCTGCAAGGCCTACGACAACGTCCTGTGCAAGCAGGAGGCCGAGACCCTGGCCGAAGAAGAGGCCGAGGAGACCAAGGCCGTCAAGACCGCTGCCGCCCCCGCCGTTGAGGCTCCTGTTGTCGAGACCGCTTCTGCCACTGAGGCCTCCGCAGCTCCGTCCGCCCTTAAGGGCAAGGATCTGAGGGTTCTGGTTCTGTGCGCTGGCGCCGGCACCTCTGCACTGCTCGCCAACGCGCTTAAGGAAGGCGCCGACGAGCTGGGCATCGACATTACCGCCAACGCCGGTGCCTACGGCAGCCACTACGCCATCATGGACCAGTACAACGTCATCGTCCTGGCTCCGCAGGTTCGCACCTATTACAACGAGATGAAGGCCGACACCGACCGCCTGGGCATCACGCTGCTGTCGCCCAAGGGCAAACAGTACATCGACCTCACTAAGGATCCCAAGGGTGCCGTCGCCTGGATCGAGGAAAACCTCGAGGCATAAGACGCTGACACCACCTGCCGCTTGCAGACAATAAATGGCCCGTGCATCGATGTGTGATGCGCGGGCCATTTTGTTTAGACCGCACCCGTCCTCCTGTTCATCTCAATCTGTAACATCTAGCCGAGTTTTTCGGTCCTAGCTGTTACAGATCGAGATGAACGCACAGGCCAAGCCGAAAATCTCAATCTGTAACATGTAGACCACTTTTGACCGTCTAGTTGTTACAGATCGAGACAAACGGAATAGGCCGAGCACGTCTACGCCCGCAAGTCCTTTACGCTGGAACGCTCGACCAACACGCCCGAGACGAGCGTACGGCTTCTGGAGCTCGGAGCTTCCAGACCCGCGACGACCTCGTTGAGCGCACGGACGCCCAGCTCGCGGTGGCGAAACTTCACCGACGTCAGAATCGAGTTGGGAATCGTCTTATAGAGCTCATCGTCGAAGCCGATCACGGACACATCATTGGGCACACTGAGCCCTTTATCACGTAGAGCCATCATCACGCCGTTTGCCATGCAGTCGTTAGCGGCGAGGACCGCCGTACAATCGGGTTTATCGGCAAGCACAAGGCCCGCGGCATAGCCACTATCCGCATTCCAATCGCCTTGCAGAGGCTCGGGCGGCTCAATGCCACGCGCCTCGAGTGCCGCACGCCAACCTTTCATACGGCACTGGCTCGACAGCGACTCTTTCTTACCCGAAACGAAATACACGTTCTTGTGACCATGATCCAAGAAGTACTCGCACGCCATGCGCGCGCCGCCCTCTTGGTCGTCACTGACGGTGGAGCAGGTAGGATGTTCCATCGGTGTGATAATCACCGTCTTGAGGTCTTTCGGCGCCTCAAAGGTATCAAAGTCATCGACCATCTGACGCAGGTTGAAGATCATGCCATCAACAGGCAGCTGCGACATCCTGCGCGCCGCATCGGCAAGGGTCATCTTCTCCCCTGCGCGCTTCTTAATCATCGTGAGCGCAAAGCCGCGTTCTTCGGCGGCATCGGCGATACCGTCAATCATGTCCACGGCACCGCCCGACAAGTGGAACAGCACGACGCCGATGCACCCGTAACGACCCAACTTGAGCGAACGCGCGGCAAAGTTGGCTCGAAACCCGAGCGCCTCCATGGCCGAATGAACCTTATCGCGTGTCGACTCTCGCACGCTATCGGGCTCGTTGATCACACGCGAAACCGTCTTGAGAGAAACACCCGCGGCAATCGCCACATCGTTCATCGAGACGTTTTTCTTGTCCATCGTTGCCACTGCTTCTCCAGTCGGTTTTGCATCGCTTGCTTTTTGCGTTCTAGCATACACTACCTGCCTGACTGATAAATCAACCGTTTACCGGACAATATCGACCACTCACCCCTAAATCCTTGTTGCTCTTCCAAAAATGTCTTACGTTGTCATTAACGAAATGACAACGTTGTCATTTCGCAATGCCTTCCTTAAACAGGAAGGTTTCCGGGCAGTCCTGACCATCCATCGACGACCAGTTCCATCCACATGCATCGCGCATCAAGCAGCAAAGGAGCTCTATGGACGCCATCGTAAAGATGCTCGAAAAGCATCAACCGTTCTTTGAGAAGATCTCGAGGAACGTCTACCTCCAGGCCATTAAGGACGGATTCCTTGGGTGCATGCCCATTGTCCTCACCTCTTCGATCTTTCTGCTCATTGCCACCCTTCCCGGCGTAGTCGGCATCACGCTGCCCCAGCCGCTTATCGACTGGTGCAACAAGCTGTACAACTTCACCATGGGTGTCATGGGCATCATGGTTGCCGGCACCACTGCCAAAAACTTCACGGCATCCATGAACCGTCGTATGCCCGCCGGCAAAGTGCTCAACGACGGTTCCACCATGGTGGCCGCCCAGTGCAGCATGCTGCTGCTCGCAGTCACGCAGTTCACCACCAAGTTCAACGGCTCCGAACTTTCGGTCTTCGATTGCACCAGCATGGGCACGCGCGGTCTGTTCTCGGCCTATATCGCCGCGTTCATTACCGTGTGGGTCTACAAATTCTGCGTCTCGCGCGATCTGACCATTAAGCTGCCCAAGGAGGTCCCGGGCGCCATCGCTCAGAACTTCCGCGACATCATCCCCTTTGGCGGTGCTGTCATCATCTGCGGCATCGTCGATGTCGTTGTGCGCAACCTCATGGGCGTTCCGTTCTCCGAGTTGCTCATCAAACTGCTCTCCCCGCTCTTCACCGCCGCAGAAACCTATCCTGGCCTTATCCTTATCCAGGCGGCCACCGCGTTCTTCTGGTTTATCGGCGTCCACGGCCCCTCGATCGTCCAGCCGGGCATCGATCCCATCCGTCTTGCCAACCAGGCCGAGAACCTGCAGGTTCTGCTGGCAGGCGGCCACCCCGCCCACTCCCTCACCTTTAACATGTCGCTCGTGGGTGAGTTCGGCGGCACCGGCGCCACGTTCATCGTGCCGCTTCTGCTGATTCTCTTTATGAAGTCCAAGCAGCTCAAAGCCGTCGGTAAGGCCTCGATTGTTCCTGTTGCCTTCGCCGTCAACGAACCGCTGCTCTTTGGCGCACCGATGATCCTTAACCCCTACATGCTCGTCCCCTTTGTTGCCGCCGGCTGCGTCAACGTAAGTGTTGCCAAGTTCTTTATCGATAACGTGGGCATGAACGGCTTCTCCTTCGTGGTGCCTTGGGCCACCCCCGCCCCTATCGGCATTTTCATCACCACGAACTTCCAGCTTATCGCCTTGGTATTTGTCGCGATCATCATCTTGCTGGACGCCATCATCTACCTGCCGTTCTTGAAGGCATACGATAAGCTGCTCTGCGACCAGGAGGCCGAGCGCGCCGCCGAGCTGGGTCTCGAGTCCGATGGTGCTGCTTCCATCGCCGCCAACGCCTCTGCGTCCGCTGCCGAGCAGACCGCCGCTTCCGTCGAGCCGACCGCCGCTGCCGCCGACAGCAAGCCTGTTGCCGACCAGCCCGAGCCCGCCGCCGACGCGTCCGCTAAGAAGGACGTCGATGGCCTGAAGGTCCTCGTCCTGTGCGCCGGCGCCGGCACCTCTGCCATGCTTGCCAACGCCATCAAGGAAGGTGCTGCGCAGACCGGAGAGGACATCGCTTCCTCCGCAGGCGCCTATGGTCAGCACACTGCCATCATGGATCAGTACGACGTCATCGTGCTCGCCCCGCAGGTTCGTAGCTACTACAACGACATGAAGGCCGACACCGATCGTCTGGGCATTAAGCTGCTCGCCCCGCGCGGCAAGGAATATATCGACCTTACCCGCGACCCCGCTGGCGCCATCAAGTGGCTCCGCGAGAACCTACACTAGTTACCTCCCTCTGTTGGTGCCCGGATCCCCAGTTCGGGCACCTCTCCCTATTCGTATCCCACAGAAAGGATGACTCATGACCAATCCCATGCAGTTCCCCGACGGCTTTGTGTTTGGCGGCGCCACCGCTGCTTACCAGGTTGAAGGCGAGACCCGCACGCACGGCAAGGGCAAAGTGCCCTGGGACGATTTCCTGGCTGCTCAGGGTCGCTTCTCCCCCGATCCCGCAAGCGATTTCTACAACAAGTACCCGGTCGATATCGACCTGTGCCAGCGCTTCGGCATCAACGGTATCCGTGTCTCTATCGCTTGGAGCCGCATCTTCCCCAACGGCACCGGCGAGATTAACCCCGAGGGCGTCTCTTTCTATCACGAGCTTTTCGCCACCTGCAATAAAGCCGGCGTTATCCCCTATGTCACGCTCGATCACTTTGATACGCCCGAGGCCTTTTACCAGAACGGCGGCGAGGGATTCCTGACGCGCACGACGATCGACGCCTTTGTCGAGTACGCCAAGTTCTGCTTTGCCGAGTTCACTGAGGTCAAGCACTGGTTCACGTTTAACGAGATTCCCGCAACCGCCGAGGGCAGCTTTATCGTCGGCAACTGGCCGCACGGCGAGAAGTACCGCCTGGACAAGGCCTTCCAGCTCATGCACAACATGATGGTGGCCCACGCCAAGGCTGTCGTCGCCTTCCATGAGGGCGGCTTTGAGGGCGAGATCGGCATTGTCCAGAACCTGGAGCCCAAGTATCCCCTCGACCCCAACAACGCCGCCGACTGCGAGGCAGCTCGCATGGCCGACGTCATCAACAACCGTTGGGTACTCGACGCCACCTTCCGCGGCCACTATGCAGCCGACACCATGGAGGCTGCGACCAAGCTGGCCCATATCGCCGGCGGCGAGCTCGACGTCCGCGACGAGGACATCGCCGCGCTGACCGCCGCGCTCCCCTACAACGATTGTCTGGGCGTCAACACCTACAAGTGCCAGTTCCTGCGTGCCGCCGAGGGCGAAAACGACATCAACCACAATGGCACCGGCGACAAGGGCTCCTCGCGCTGGTTCCTCAAGGGCGTTGGCGAGGCATGCGTGCGCGAAGGCGTACCCACCACCGATTGGGACTGGATTATCTATCCCGAGGGCCTCTACGATCTGCTGCTCCGCATTAAGAACGATTACCCCAACTACAAGAAGATCTACATCACCGAGAACGGCATGGGCTATAAGGACGACTTTGAGGACGGCTTTATCGACGATGCCCCTCGCATCGACTACATGCGTCAGCATCTCGCGTGGATCCTCAAGGCGATTGACGGCGGCGTAAACGTCGACGGCTACTTTGTGTGGTCGCTGCAGGACCAGTTCTCCTGGACCAACGGCTACAACAAGCGCTATGGCCTGTTCTACATCGACTTTGAGACCCAGAAGCGCTATCCCAAGGCGAGCGCGTACTGGTACAAGAACGTCGCGGAGACCGGCCTGCTCATGGCCTAGTTTCAGCCACATACCCCCTGTCGGCCGCATGAGAATCCCTCCACGGGTTCGCATGCGGCCTTTTTTGTTTTGGCTCGGCCCGAGCAGGCCGTTTGTCTCGATCTGTAACATCTAGCAGAGATTTTTGGCCCCAATTGTTACAAATTGAGATGAACGGGGGCACCCGGTTCGAAATGTCTAGATCTGTAACATCTGATTCGCTTTTGGCCGTCTAACTGTTACAGATCAAGACAAAGATGATGGCTGGGTAGACAAAATCTCGATCTGTAACATCTAGTCGAGTTTTTGGGTCCTAGCTGTTACAGATTGAGACAAATGCACAGGACAATCCCCCCAATCTGTAACATCTGGTTGGTGATTTCACCCCTACCTGTCACAGGTTGAGACAATTTGATAGTGGAGTCCTCATTTACACGTCATATCGCGTAGCGCTCACGCGTTGATTCCCCACAATGACAGGAGGTAAAAGTCCTCCCGCATCGCCTGTTGGCAATCCCATAGCGTTAGCTAGCAGATGACCTGCGTGTGTTCCTCGATGGCGGCACGATTCTCGGCGGCGATACCCGGTTCGCACACCACGGCATCCAGGCTGTCCAAGCGACAGAAGGTGTAGAAGTCGCGCTTGCCGATCTTGCTGGAATCGGCGATCAGATAGCGTGAGTCGGCCTTGCTAAAGGCGAGCTGCTGGATACGGCCCTCGTCCATGTTGGACGTAGATACGTCGCCATCCAGAATGCCGTTGGCGCCGATAAACGCCGCGTCGATGCCCAACGCACGCAGGGTATCCTCGGCCGTTGGTCCCACAAAAGCGGCGGTGCGGCGACGGTACATACCGCCCACGAGGCACAGGTCGCAATCTTCGCGCGCCTCGAGCAGGTTAAACACCGAAAGCGAATTGGTCACAATGCGCAGGCGAAATGCCGGCAGCATCGAGGCCATCTGCTCAACCGTAGTGCCCGTGCCCAAAAAGATGGTCGAGCCCTCCTCGATGAGCTCAACGGCGCGGCGCGCGATCTGCAGCTTTTCCTCGGCATGCTTAGTGCGCTTTTCGCTGTGCGAATACTCATGGCGCAACATAGCATGGGGACGTCCCTGTGCGCTACGGGCGCCACCGTGCACGCGCTCGATCTCGCCCAGGCTCGCAAGTTCTTCGAGGTCGCGGCGAATCGTCATATCCGAAACGCCCAGCGCATCCGAAATCTCCTTGACCGAAACCGTGCCCTGCTCTTCGAGCAGCTGACGAACCTTATCCTGTCGCTCTGCCTTAATCACGATGAATCCTCGCCGTTCTTTGCGCGCATATCATTCAAACAGTAACGAACAAATTGTATCAGACTCGTGCGCGTCAAAAATGAACACCCGCACAGCTCCAATCATCACTTTTTTGAGAAAAATACCCCCTGCTTTAGTGGAGTGTAGTGATAATCTCGCCTGTTCGCGCTACAGTTTGTCCGAAATACCTCGATGTTAGGAACCAAATGATCACTTCCGAGCTTTTCGGCACCGCGCCGTGCGGCACCTCCGTTCATCGTTACACCCTCAACGGGCCCGAGATCTGCGTTCGCATTATGGACTATGGCGCCACCGTGCTGGGTATCGATGTGCCCGACATTCCCGGCAACGTGCGCGATGTGGTACTGGGCTTCGATAAGCTCGAGGATTACTTTGACAACCCCGCCTGCTTTGGCGCGACCATCGGCCCCGTGGCAAACCGCACCGCGGGCGCCACGATCACCATCGACGGCACGGACTGGCACATGCCGGCCAACGAAGGCGTCAACAACCTGCACAGCGATCTTGAGCATGGTCTGCACAAGCGCGTATGGGACGTTGAGCTCGACGAGACTCACAACGCCGTGCGCATGACCACCTCGCTTAAGGATGGCGAGCTGGGCCTGCCCGGCAACCGAACCTTTACGGCTGTGTTTACCGTTACGCGCACCGGCGTCTTCCGCATCGAGTATGGTTGCGAGAGCGACCGCGCCACCTACGTGTCCATGACCAACCACACGTACTTTAACCTTGCCGGCCATAACGCCGGCATGGACTGTGAGCACTTCTTTATCGCCAACGCTGCCCACTACTTGCCCATTAACGAGCAGAACATCCCCACCGGCGAAATCGCTCCGGTCGAGGGAACACCGTTTGACTTTCGCGAGCTGCGCCCCGTCGCACCCGGCATGGAGGCCGACGACCCGCAGATTAAGCAGGCCCGTGGCTACGATCACTGCCTGTGCATCGATGGCTATCAGTACGGCCGCAACCTGCGTCGCGCCCTACATGTCGAGGAGATGTGGACCGGTCGTGAGCTGGACTACTACACCACCGCCCCGGGCGTGCAGCTCTACACCGGCAACTGGCTGGGCGACGAGCACGCCAAGGACGATGCCAACTATGGCTGGGGCGCCGGCTTTGCCCTCGAGGCCGAGATGTACCCCGACACGCCGCACCAGCCGCTGTTCCCGCAGGGCATTGTGGGTCCGGGTCACCCCTACAGCAATATGATCGAATACCACTTTATGAGGCACTAGGCCCACAACGCGACATCTCGCACAGCAGCGCCCGCCGGCACCACCGCCGACGGGCGCTTTTTCATCTTTTGGGCGCATTTTCGCTGTGACTATATGAGTGGCATATCAAAACTATGCCCATTTACTACGTTTAGCCCGGAATGCTCGAGCATGCACCGGTTTTTGTTACATTCGCGAGCCGTCTACCTGCAGTTTTGTTTTTCTCAAATTCGACATGCTCGGCGATAGCCGATCAAACGTAGTAAATGGGCATAGTTTTTAACAGGCGGCATCGCACGCGTCCCTCGCAAGGGCAAAATGATCCGTTTTCCTCCGTCCCCAAGGGATCAGTTGAACAGATTGCCGATGGGATCGGGGGCGGAACTGGGGAGATGGCGGATTTCTAGCTCTATACCGAGCTTTTGCAACTCTTTGAAGGCGGCGATGTCTGTATCGCCTACGGCAACGGCAGGCGTTGCAGAGCGCTTGCCCTCCCCCGCCCGCATATGGCCGATACTAATCTTGGTTATTGGCACACCGCCCTTAACCAGCGCGAGCGCATCGGAGGGTGAGGCCACCATGATCAGAATCAATTGGCGAGGCGTTGCGGTATGAATGATGTCGATGGCCTTTTGTACCGAGAAAAACCGCGTCCAAACGCCTTCTGGCGCCGCCACCCTCATGGGTGCCCATTGGCGCGAATCTGCCGCGATCTCATCGTTGACGATTAGGACAAGGTTGGAACCCACGGCTTCGTTCCACAGCTCAACGTCTTGTCCGTAAATGAAACGGTCATCGATACGTGTGAGAAGGATCTTGGGTTGAGCCATGGCTGCCCCATTCTGTTTGAGACCCATACGAGCGGGACGTCGACCACCAACTCAACAGCTGGTCAAGCGCCAGATGGACGCCGCAGACATCACGCCTCTAATATTAGTGCATTTAAAGTGAGAAAAGCCGTCAGAACCCTTGCGCGGATGTGCGATGTCCCGTATCATAGACAGCCGTTGACGCCTCAGTTGCGTCACCACATGGTCGCCAGCGTAGCTCAGTTGGTAGAGCACCGCTCTCGTAAAGCGGGGGTCACCGGTTCGAGCCCGGTCGCTGGCTCCATTGCACAAGATAGCCGCCTTCGGGCGGCTTTTTTGTTGCTGATTTCGGGCGCGCTTCCGCCAATCCAAGCGCAACGCCGCCGGAAACTCTCCTACTCAACAAAAGCCCCGCCAACCGCAATCCCCAAAGGAACCGCGTTCAGCGGGGCCCAAGCGCATTCCTCCAAGGGATAACGCTCGCAAAACGAACAGCTCAGCCGAGCGGCTCGTTACTCCTCCCAGTAAGCGTCTGCAAGCAGCTTAAAGCAGATCTTCTTGACCGGCTGCGCGCCATCGCCCGGGAACTCGAGCGTGGGCATGTGAGGCTCGCCGGCAACAAACAGCGCAAACTTGTCGTCAGCAAGATCGCCGGCGATCGAGGCGTCGGAATCGACCAGATCGTAGTCGTCCTTCTCGTCAAACTCATGAACCAGCGTCAGGCTGCCCGTGGCAACCTTAAAGGCCTCGCGACCCTCGACGTCGATCTGCAGGTCGTGATAGCGCTGATGCGTCTCATAGTGAGCCTCGGCTTCGGGACGCGTCGTGGGAGCCATGACGTTCGCAAAGACCTTGTCGCCCAGAATCGGATGGCTGCCGACCTCGAGCTGCGCCGGATCATTCTCCTCGAGCCAATCGATCAGCACGTCGAGGCCCTTGAGCATTCCACGGTACTCCTCGATATCGCCCAATGCACCGTAAATCATCTAAATCCCCTCTCGGATCGTTTCTTTGGCGGCTACTCGGCAAACGCATTACCGACGCTGTTGCCACCCACATGCGTCTCGACCAGGGTAAGGTCGGGATTGAACACGACAGTGTCGGCGTCGCGCCCCGGCATAATGCTACTGCACCTGTCGTCGACATGAGCTAGCAACCGATGCCGGAGCCGCAGCACAACCTCTTACAGCTCGGTCACGACAACGCCGTTGTAGACCTCGTCCCAACGGTCCATGACCAGATGGCCGGTCATGGGATCCATGGCGTTGAGCTTGCCGCAGGTGTTGGCGGTACGCAGCACCGTCTCGTCGTCTGCGCCGGCAGCGATGGCATGTGCGAAGCCGGCAATGGTCGAATCGCCAGAGCCCGTGGCGTTAACGGCAGGGATATCGGGAGTCTTCGCGCGGAACGCACGGCCATTGTGGAAGCCAACGGAGCCGGCAGCGCCCATGGATACGACGACCCAGGGGATATCGGAGAAGCGGGCATCAGAGGCAAGCGCGGCACGGAGCTCGTCCACATCGTCGGTGGTAAAGCTCGTGCCCAGAAGGCCGTTGATCTCGGTCAGGTTAGGCTTGACCAGCTCGGGCTTGACCTCGGACTTGAGCGCAGCCTCGAGAGAGGCACCCGAGGTATCGAGCAGCACCTTGGCGCCGGCGTTCTCGGCAATGCCCGTGATCTTGGCATAGTAGCCTGCCTCGACACCGCGGGGCAGAGAACCCGAAATGGTGACAACGTCGGCCTTGCCCGCAAGCTCAGTAAACTTGGCGGTAAAGGCATCGAGCTCCTCGGGGGCAATTGTCGGGCCGCTCTCGAGCAGCTCGGTCTGGTTGCCGGCGTGGAGAATGTTGAGGCAAATTCGAGTCTCGCCCTTGATGGGCACAAAGTCGTTGTTAATACCGTTGGCGTCCATGAGCTCAGCCATGTAGGCGCCCATGTGGCCGCCGAGCAGACCGGTTGCCACAACGTCGTCGCCCAGCTGACCCAGCACGCGGGCCACGTTGAGGCCCTTGCCGCCGGCGGTCTTTTCGGGCGTCACACGGTTGACGTCGTCGATAATGAGCTCATCGAGCTGATAGCGCGTATCGACAGACGGGTTCATCGTAACGGTGAGGATCATTTTTAGCTCCTTATCTCGCAGGCTCCTTATGCCTCGCGATACGAGTCGACAAAACGGAATTACAGAATCTCAATCGTGAACGAGCGAACGATGGTCTCCTTGGGCTTGGCGACAAGGCAGCCGCGCTTATGCTCAAGTACGTCGTCCTCATCGGAGCAGGTCGAGAGGCCGCCCCAGGGTTCAACTGCCACAAAATCGCCCTCGGGCTTACTCCACACAATGAGATACGGGAAGCCCTCGAAGCTCAGGCGAACGCCCTTGTCCTCCCCCTTCTTAGAAAGCGTGACCTGGCGGCTCTCGAGCACGTCAAAGATGGTCTCCGCAAAATCGAAGAGCTCGTGCGACAGGGGCAGCGTCTTTCCCACCATGGGGTTCTTGGAGCGGTTTGCCACGTCAATCAATCCAGTCGAGGGAACGGCGGTGCAGAGCTCCGCAGCCTCGTCTTTCTCAAAGCGCAACTCGTAGTCCGTATAGGCCTCGCCCTCATCGAGCGGACACCTAAAGCCGGGATGACCGCCGATAAAGAACGGCATGTCCTCGGTTCCCTCGTTGGTCACCTCATAGGAGACGCGCACGGCATCCCCCTCAAGCGTATAACGAGCGACAAGCTTAAACGGGTACGGATAATCGCTCAGCAGCGCGGCGTTATCCTCCGAAGCCAGGCACATCGCCAACTCGTTCTCACCTTGGCTCAGCAGCTTCCACTCCTGTTTGCGCGCAAACCCGTGGCGAGCGAGCTTTACATGATGCCCGGCGAACGTCATGGCGCTGTTGTCGCGCAAGCCTCCGCAAATCGGGAAGCAAATCGGTGCCTGGCCGGACCACACGGCAGAATCGCCCTGCCACAGATACTCGCGACCTCCGGCCTCAATCGAGGTAAACGAACCACCAGCCGTGGACACCTTAATAGAAATCGAATCGTTGGAGAGAGCGTATTCCATTGCCCATCCTTTCGAACAACTGCTTTTTGCTCGCAAGAACCCGTCTTGGCCCTGACAAAAGGACAAGCCCGCACGTTCATCGATACGTCCGGTATCCCAGCCATGCAACGGGGTACCATACAGACATTGATGCAATTACAGCTGAAAGGCCTTCTTATGCGAACCATCATCCTCTACGCCTCGCGCCACCACGGCAATACGAAAAAGCTCGTGGACGCCATCGTCGAGGCACACCCCGAGATCGATACCCTCGACGTCAAGGCGCTCGGTAAAAACGAGTACCCCGACCTGCACGAATACCATCTGATCGGCGTCGCCACGGGCATCTATTACTCCGAGATCGACAAGGACATGGCACGCGTGCTCACTAACGTGCTGCAGCCGCAGGACAAGGTGTTTGGCCTTATGACCTACGGTGGCAAAAACAAGTGGTACGGCAAGGATATCGATGGCATCTGCCGCATGAGGCAGGCCATCTTTATGGGTGTCTACGGCTGCCCCGGCTTTGATACGTGGGGGCCGTTCAAGCTCGCCGGTGGTGTCCAAAAGGGACACCCGACCGCTGAGGAAATTAAGGGCGCTGTCGACTTCTTCGACAAGATCGAAGACGAGTATGGCGACATCATCGTCGAAGAGTACGCCAAGCGCGAGAAGCGCCTAGCATACGAGAAGGAGCATCCTGCAGGAGGCCTGGTGGCCGGCGTTAAGCGCACGGCAAAGAAGATCGCTAACAAGCTGTAACTGTTAAGGTACTTTTGAGCGTTTAACCCATACGGCGGGTCCGAGCAGATTCGGGCCCGCCGTCTTTTTCTATCGTTACTCGGTAAAGGCGTTGCCGACGCTCTGGCCGCCAACATACGTCTCGACGAGGGTGAGCTCATGGTCGAACACGACAAAGTCGGCGTCGCGACCCGGCATGATGCTGCCGCACTTATCCTCGATGTGCGCGGAGCGTGCCGGCACCTCGGTTGCCATGCGAATGGCGATATCGGCGCTGGCAATGCCCCAGTCGACGATGTTCTTGACGCCCTGGGCAAGCGTGAGCACCGAGCCGGCGATGCTCTTGCCGTCGGCGAGCCAGCACAGGTTGTCCTTCATGATGACGTCCATGCCGCCGCTGGTGTAGCTGCCCTCGGGCATGCCGCCGCAGCCCAGGCAGTCGGTGATGAGTACCGTGTGCTGCCAGCCCTTTGCCTGCAGCAGCGCCTTGATGGCGGCAGGGTTTACGTGCTTGCCGTCACAGATGATCTCGGCGTAAGTCTCGGGCGTGGACATGGCAGCACCCACGACACCGGGCTCACGGTGATGCAGCCCGCGCTGGCCGTTATAGGTATGCGTAAAGCAGCTGGCACCGGCGTTGATGGCGGCGATGCACTCATCATAGGTGGCGTCGGAGTGACCGATGCTGGTCACTACACCCTTGGCGTTCAGCGCAGCCGCATAAGCAGCGGCACCGTCGCGCTCGGCCGCCATGGCGCTCTTAACGATGCGACCACCCGCAGCTTCCTGCCACTGGTCGAAGACCTCCTCGGAGGGGTCGATCAGATAAGCGGGGTTCTGCGCGCCCACGTGTTTCATGGTAAAGAAGGGGCCCTCCAGGTAGATGCCCTGAATGCGAGCACCGCAGAAGTCGGGGCCGCGACCCTCGTCCGCCTGGGCGATGGCGGCGCAAGCGTCCTTGATCTGCTCGACGCCATCGGTGAACGTCGTGGGCAGCCAGCTGGTGGTACCGCGACGGGCAAGTTCGGTCGAGCTGATATCGATACCCTCGGCGTCGTTATCGGTGGTCGAGTGGTTGTAGAAGCCATGGATGTGGGTGTCGACCATGCCCGGCGCGATCCACGATCCCGTGTAGTCCTTAATCTCGCAAGAGGGCTCGTCGGCCTGCCAGGCGCCAAAGACGCCATCCTCGACCATAAGATAGCCGCCCAGTTGCGGGCCTGCCGGCAAGAAGAACTTGTCAGCCTTAATTGCGTACGTGCTCATATGCACTCCTTGCTTCTAAAGCAGTTGACTGTGGTGATGCTTATACCCAGCTCACGTAAAACAAAAAGCGCCCGCCCGCCGTTATGAGCGGACGGGCGCCCTTACAGGGGGACGCGATTAAGCGGTGAAGGGGTGAATCGTCACGCCCTTGACCACGCGGTTGACCGTGCCGGTGGGGCTCGGCGTATCGGGCGTGTTGCCCACGCGCACGGAGTTGAGCAGGCTGATTGCCTGGGCAAACATCACGAACGGCAGAGCAAGGTAACCCTCGGGGAGTGCCTCATAGCCCTTAAAGGTGAAGGACTCACCCTCGTAGACAGTAGCGCCATCCTGCTGAACGGCAACGGTGTGCTGAGCAATATCGTCGCCACCGATCTCGTTGAGGATGTCGATGTCGTACTGACGGGTGTAGGCGTCGTTGTTGACGAATACGAAGACGAGCGTCTTATCGTCGACGAAAGACTTAGGTCCGTGACGATAGCCCATGGAGGTGTCGTAGGAAGTAGCAACCAGACCGTGAGCGAGCTCGAGGATCTTGAGCTGGCTCTCCTGGGCAAGGCCGCCAAAGGAGCCGGAGCCCAGGTAGGTCACGCGGTTGAAGTCGCCAGCGAGGTAGTCGGCAACCTCGGACTCGCGAGCAATGACCTCCTCGCCCATCTTGGCGATGGTCTCGACCCACTCGGCTTTCTGCTCGTCGGAAGCCTCGTCAAAGATGAGGGTAGAGAGCAGGGTCATGCAGGAATAAGAACCGGTCATGGCGAAGCCCTTGTCGTTGGCGCGCGGGATGAGCAGCGTCAGCGCATTGGGGTCATCAGCGGACTCGACGGCGAGCTTGCCCTCAGGAGCGCAGGTGATGTTGAGGAACTTGACGTTGTGGACGAGCTCCTTGGCAACGGCAACGGCAGCAAGGCTCTCGGGGCTGTTGCCAGAGCGGGCAAAGGAAACCACGAGCGTGGGATCCTCGGCGCGCAGGAAATCGCGCGGAGCGCTCACGATGTCGGTCGTGGCGATGGGCTTAAAGTCGTAGAGATCAGTGTTGCCAGCGTGACGCAGGTACGGGGCGCAGGTATCGCCAACATAGTCGGACGTACCGGCACCGGTGAAGACAACGGACAGACGGCCCTCGCCCATAGCACGAGCCTCGGCCAGGAAGGCCTCGATGGCCTCCTTGTTCTCGCGATAGATGTTGAGCGTATCACGCCAAAGCTCGGGCTGCTGAGCAATCTCGGCCGTGGTGATCTGGGCGCCGAGCTCGGTGAGCTCCTCGACACTCTTCTCGAACATTTCTAATACCTCTCTCTAGAAGTAATCCTCTGACGTGCAATTATACACTTCGGTTGGTTATCTGGTAGTAACCAGTTAAATGCAAAGAATCACCATATGGAAACGATGCGGACACTAGTTGCTACGCTGGTGGTAAACCTTGTATTTAAACTGATCGGCACGAGCAACCGAGAGTGTATACTCCACAACCTCGTTTGACTCGTTATACGTAGTCCTGACCAAATCGAGCACAGGCGAGCCCTCGACAATTCCCAAAAGGTGGGCGTCGGTGGGACGGGCTATGCTCGCATAGAACTCCTCTTCAGCCACGCGTATCTTTTGCTGAAAGTCTTGCTCAATCACATCGTAAAGCGGCTTGCGCTCCAGCAGCGGTCGCTTTAGGGACAGAAATTGACGAACCGGTAGATAGCTGCGTTCGACCATCATGGGCATGTTGTCGGCAGAACGAAGGCGCTTAAGCTTAAAAATGCGATCACCGATACGCAATCCCATATGCTCGGCCAGATTCTTATCGGCCTCCATCTCGCAAAACTCGAGAATCGTGGTCTCGGGGTCGCGACCCATCGCGCGCATCTGCTCGGTAAAGCTGTAGGACTGCATAAGATTGGTTGCCTTTGCCGAACGGTCGGTCACAAAGGTACCGCGACCGTGCTGCCGAACCACCAGTCCTAAACGCTCCAGTTCCTGCAGAGCCAGACGTACCGTAGTGCGGGAGAGACCATAGCGCTCCGAAAGTTCTCGCTCGGAGGGAATCATGTCACCGGCGCGATATTCATGGTCAATCTTTTCGGTCAGAATATCGACCAGCTGATCGTACAGCGGTTGCTTACGCGCTCCGATCGCCATCCTATCCTCCCTTTTGCTCGAATTCGGCTAACTACCTAGGGTGTTAAGCATTATCAGTCCGCAACACCCGAATCATCAAGAAAACAAAAGCCGCGCGCTCTTTCGAGCACGCGGCTTTTAACATACACATGGCTTAAGGGGTCGGGGTGTGAGCCGCGTAGGGACACACCCCTCAAGCTAGAGCCTTACCAGATGCTCGGCCAGAGACCAAGCGGGCCAGCGCCCAGGATGCCCAGGACGAAGAGCAGCAGAATGCCCTTGGTCGGGGTCCAGCTGTGCTTAGCGAACATGTAGTAAAGCAGCAGCGTAAGCATAAGCGGGACGAGCTTCGGGACGATGGTGTTGAGGGTGTCGGCAACAGAGAAGTTGACCGGATCCTCGGTGACGGTGCCGTAGGTAACGGACTCCATGCCGTTACCCAGATCGGTGACGCCGCACTCGACAGCGTTGCCGTCGGCATCGGAAGCGGTAAGGGCGTTGCCGTCCTTATCGGTCATGGCGATGGTACCGGCCTCAGCGGTCTCGGTATCGATGCCCTCCATACCGGTGAAGTTCTCGGCCTCCTTCTCGGAGACGATCACGGTAGTAGCGGAGAGACCACGGGTGGTGCCGTTGGGGATCTGGAGGTTGATCTGGGTGCCACCCATGGTGACGACCAGGCAACCGACGACGAAGACGCCCATGATGGAAGCGGCACGCGTGAAGGCCTGCATGTTGGCGGTCAGAGCGTCAATAGCGCTGGTGCCAAGCTTGTAGGACCAGTTCATGAGCCAGAAGCGCAGAGCGAACTGGACGACGTTGAAGATCACCAGGAAGATGATCGGTGCAGCGGCGTTGCCGTTGATGGCCATGTTGGAGGTGATGCCGGCCGTGATAGGCACGAGCGTCAGCCAGAACAGGGCGTCACCGATACCACCGAGCGGGCCCATTGCGGCGACGCGGACGGCGCGGATCGTGGGGATGTCAACCTTGTTCTGCTCGAGCGAAAGCACGATGCCCATAACAAAGGTGACAAGGAACGGGTGGGTGTTGAAGAACTCCAGGTTGTGGCTCATGGAAGCCGCGAGGTCGTTCTTGTTGGTGTGGATCTTCTCCAGACCGGGGATGATGGAGTAGAGCCAGCCAGCGGCCTGCATGCGCTCGTAGTTGAACGATGCCTGCAGGAAGCAGGAGCGCCAAGCCATCTTGTTGAGGGTCTTCTGGTCGAGCTGCGGAGCAGGAGTGAGATCCTCGTAGTGCTCCGGGATCACATACTCATTAGATGCCATCTTCGAAGTCACCTCCGTCAGAAACAGCTGCACCCTTCAGCTCGGTCTGCTGCTGGAAGTCCCAGAAAGCGATGCCGAAGCCGATGAGAGCGAGGATGAGCAGAGCAGGGGTTGCCAGCGAATCGTTGGCAACGGTGATGAGCGCGAGGCCAAAGCCCATGAGGAAGAAGCCCCACATATCGCGGTTCATCATAACCTTGAGCAGGACGGCGAAGCCGACGAAGCGCATCATGCCGCCTGCAGCGGACAGACCGGTCTGCAGCCAAGTCGGGATGGCGGAAGCGATGGTCTGACCAATGGTAGCGCCAGCGATGAAGAACAGGGTGACGACGACAGCGAAGATCAGGCCGAGCAGAGCCATGGCGAAGTAGTTCAGGCGCTCGATGCCCTTGGTGTCCGCGTTGTGAGCCATGTTATCGGCCGTGGACATAAGCGGGGACATAAGCGTGAAGACCAGGGTAACGCCGAGCTGGCCAAGCAGAGCGAACGGAATGGCGAGACCGACTGCCGCGTTGGGCTCGAGGCCCGTGGCGATAGCGAGAATGGCTGCCATGATGCCGCCGATGACTGCGTTAGGCGGCTGAGCGCCTCCGATCGGCATGTTGCCGATCGTCATGAGCTGATAGGTACCACCCACGAGAAGACCGGTGTTGAGGTCGCCAAGGATAAGACCGATGACGGCGCCGGTGACGATGGGCTGATAGAGAGACTCGAGGAAGTCAAACTGGTCGATTGCCGCGATGAACGTGACGACGAAGACCAGAGCGATCTGGATGATCGAGTATTCCATCTTGCTCCTCCTTTCAAAATGTATGTACGCACTTTGGATTTCACGTACAGAACGTCAGGGTTTCACTCCTGACAACGTGGATCACGAGGATTACGAGAAGAGCTTGCTCGTGTCCTCAACAGGCGTGCTCGGAACGCGCCTGATCTCCAACTCCACCCCCAATTCCTGCAGCTCTTTAAACGCAGCGACATCCTCGTCGTTAACTGCGACGGAGGTGGCGACTTGGCGCTTTCCTTCCGACATGTGCATGTTGCCGATGTTTACCTTCTTTATAGGCACACCGCCCTTGACGAGCGTAAGCACGTCTTCCGGTGTTTCGGCCACGATGAAGATCTTCTGGCGCGGGCTCGCCTTGCCAATGACGTCGATGGTCTTCTGCAGAGAGAAGAAACGCGTAGCGACGCCGGCGGGAGCGGCCATCTTCATGAGGTTCTGGCGCATGGTGTTGGACGCCACGTCGTCGTTGGCGACGAGGATGAGGTTGGAGCCCAGGGTGGAGTTCCACTGGGTGGCAACCTGACCATGAACCAGTCGGTTATCGATGCGGGTAAGAAGAATGTTGGGTTCTGCCATGTTGATCAGCTTCCTTTCGTTATTTGCTGACGACAGTTACTTGATCTCCTGAATCGCGTAACGCGAAACATCTACGACGGCTCCGGATCGGACTTTGATCTGGACCTTCTCGCCTTCGATGCCTTTGACGGTTCCGTAGATACCGCCGGCGAAAAGAACCTCTTGACCCGGCTTGAGCTCGGTGTGCAGCTCCTTGAAGTACTTCTGCTTCTTCTTCATGTTGATTTGCGACCAGATGGTGTAAATCAAGCCCATGATGACAAGCAGGCCTAAAAGGGCGACCGAGGAGCTCAGGACGTTGGCTCCGAAATCGGCCATTAGATGCCGTCCTCGTCGCCGAAGATATCCTCTTCGTCGGAGCCGGCAACGGATGCGACCGTCTGGGCGGTGATGCCCGTCTGGCCAACGGTCACGGCCTGCTCGCCAAGCTCGGCGAGCGTGGCGTTGCCGCGGAGGAACAGAAGCTCAATAACCATGGGAAGGTTGGTGCCGGTCAGAACCTCGACGTTGTCGACATCCTGGGCAATCATCATCGCCTGGTTGAACGGGGTGCCACCAAGCAGGTCGGTAAAGACGAGCACGCCATCGCACTCCTCGCGCATGGCGGTAATAGCGGCGCGGAGATCCTCACCGTAGGAAGCAGCCTGGTCGCCCTCAAAAGGAACGACGGTAAAAGCGGGCTGGTCGCCAGCAACCATAGCGATAGCGCTTGCGAGGCCGGGTGCGAACTGTCCATGACCGGTAAGAATAAAGCCAACCATTCAAATTTCCCTTCCGAAGGTGTGTACGATCTGAGTCCGATGATTTTCGGAAGCCAGCGGGCGCTCGCCCTTAAAGCTTCTTAGAAAGCGTACTTTGAAGACCAGTGGTTTCTAAACTGGTAGTAACCACGTGACGTGTTGTTGTCACTATATCACCCCAGAAGAGGTCGCTTTCGTTGATTCATACGGTAAAACGTTTTTGCACCGCTCACGGTGATAAATCGACCGTTTACCGGTCGTTAACACTTCTACCTGCGGTTTTGAAACCGTTCCGAAATGCTTTGGCAAAAGATCGGATCTTTTCCTGTGTCTAAACAACGCAGGGCGGCTAAAAATAGCGTGTAGAAAAATTGCAGGTCATTGTGAAGATATGTGAATTGGTCTTTTTGACTTAATACCAGTTAGAACCAGTTTTGAGATTATCGGTGAACGGTAGTTTTCGACCGTTCACCGGTTACTTGCAATCGTTTGCAGTCGTTTTCCCAGATGAATTAGGGAAACACAATGGAGCGCTTGCGCGATCAAGGGAAGTTTTGACATTTGTCCTCATCCCCCGCGCGCCAAACTCCGACACCCAAAATGAGCCATAGCTCTCGCTATTCGTCTCACAAACATTACTTACTCTAATCTGTAATTGTTTATCGTTTATCATTAAATATGATATAAGATACAAGTATCATCCAAGACATTGGTTGGAGGAGCTATGATCCGCTGGAACGTATCCAAATCGAATGAAGCCATCGACCGTGAACAGGCAATAGCCGATCTGAGGAAGCTCACTCGCATCTGCAAATGGGCCACAATCTGCACCACCGTGGCGCTCGCTCTGGGACTTCTCGCAGTCATTGCGATTGACCTTCTACTCGTATTGCCTAGCCTCTCCCAAGGGTCGTGTCTCCAATCCGTAGAACTTCAAGGCGGCGAAGGGCCGTGCCTGGCTATCGTCGGTACCGATGCGCAGACCCCACTTATGCTCGTCGCACACGATGGTCACACTGCCATAGGGAGCCTCTTGATGACATGCCTCGCGCTTACCATCGCGCTAAGCGTGCGCAGGCTTTTCTTAAACATTGAAAAGGAAGGCAGGCCCTTTGACCTTGAATGTAACCAGACACTTCGTCGAGTAGGACATTTATTCCTTATCGGCGGCGTTGCCGTGAGGCTTCTTGGTGCCGTAATCACGGGAATGATACTCTTAGGATTTGGCGGCAGCTTTACGGATGCGTTCGCCGGCCAGTTATTCGAGCCCTCCATGCTCTTTGCGGGCCTGATTATTTGCCTGATTGCCAGCATCTTCCGCTACGGGTATATCCTGCAAAAACAAGATGACGAGTTGCTCTAGGGGGAATCCATGATTATTCTGCGGCTTGACCGCATGCTCGCCGAACGCAAGATCTCATCCAAAGAGCTTGCGGGACGCGTGGGCATCTCCCAGGTCAATATGTCACGCATTAAGACGGGCAAGGTTTCTGCCATACGTTTTTCAACTCTTGACGCGATATGCCGGGCACTCGACTGCCAACCGGGCGATGTACTGGAATATATGCCTGACGATGAAGCCGATAACCTTTTTGGACTTAAAGATTGATAGGCATAATTTAGCCACCAGCGCCTAAACGCAAATAGCCCGCTAGAACAACATCCGTTCTAGCGGGCTTATTCAGATATTTCGGTTACGCGCTCGGCGGCTCAGACAGATCTTTATGCAAACAGACCATAGATGCTGATGTTGGCCTTGGCATACAGGCCGTTAGCATACTCGGTCCACTTGGAGCTGGCGCTCGAAGCCTGCGAAGAGTACTGCTGGTAGGCGGTGTAATAGGCGGTCATGGCCTGCTTGTAGGTAGCGCTATCAGCCGTAAAGGCATCGTCAGCGAAGGCCTTAGCGTAGGTGCTATCGGCGTCCTTCCAGGTGCCCTTTTCGCTATCCCACTCGTCGCCGGCAAGTTTGATGATGTAATCGGCGTAGTCCTTGCTCGCGGTCTCCTCGTTGCCGTCAGCAGGCTCGGTCGGGGCGGTCGGCATGCTTGCGGAGCTATCGCCCACCTTCTTCTTGTAGAGCTTCTGCAGCGTCGCGGACTGACGGACGATCTGCTTGGCCTGGTCCTTGGACACGCCATACTGTGTGGCCATGGTCTTGTAGTCCGAAGTGCCGATGGAATCCTCGGCGTACTTCTTCATCTCCTTAGAAGAGACGGTGATGCCCTCGTCCTCGGCAGCGTCGAGCAGGATCTTGTTGCGCACGTAGGACAGGATGACGTCGGCAGAGGGAGCGGTGTAGTTGCCATCGCCATCCTTGACGGTGTCGAGGCTGTACTGGCTCTCAATGGCCTCGCGCGCGGTGATGTCGCTCTTCTTGCCGTTGTAGCTGTAGCTTGCCACGGTCGAATCGAGCTGGTCCTCGGTGAGGGTCGCCGAGCCGACGCCCTTGCCGCCAAAACCACCGTTGCCGATAAAGAAGCCGACCACAGCAGCGATCACGACTGCAACCACGAAGGCGGCAATCATCGTCTTCTTGTGCTTGGATGCGCGGTCGTCTTCGTCGGAACCCAGGATATCGTCGTCCTCGTCCTGCTCCTCGGGCATGAGGTTCTCGTCGGCGGCGTCCGCGGCGATCTTTGCCTCCAGGCGAGCGTCCTCCTCCTCGGCCGTCGTACCGGCGGCAATATGTTCGGCAGACGTACCGGCGACCAGATCGATCTTCTCCTCCTCATCACCATCGGGGCCTTCGCCGCGCTCGATGATCTGGATGCCGTCGATCTCGTCCTTCTCGTCCTTCTTTTGAATCAGACCCATATCAGTTACTCCTTGTTAGGAAACATAGTCCGCAATAGAATACGCCCGACAAAGCGCCGGGCGTATTGATTCTCAGGTTATACGCAAACACTTAAGTACTATTTAGGCGTTTGCAGTCTGCATGCCTTAGGCCAGGTGCGCGATAACGGCATCGGCAAAGGCCTGCGTGCCCACAGCGCCCTCAACGGAGCCGGTCTGGGCACGACGAACGTCGCCGGTAACCTGCTCACCCTCGTCGAGCGTGGCAGAAACGGCGGCGCGGATACGATTGGCCGCGTCGTTCTCGCCCAGGTGATCGAGCATCATAGCCGCGGACAGAATCTCGGCCGTGGGGTTAGCGATATCCTGGCCAGCGATATCGGGCGCGGAGCCGTGCGTCGCCTCGAAGATGGCGCAGTCGGCACCGATGTTGGAACCCGGAGCCATACCCAGTCCACCTACCAGACCGGCGCACAGGTCGCTCACAATGTCACCGTACAGGTTGGGCAGCACCAGGACATCGAAGTCGTTGGGGTTCTGGACCAGGCCCATGCAGGTGGCGTCGACAATCTTGTCGTTGAACTCGATATCGGGATAGTTGGCTGCCACCTCGCGCGCAACGCGCAGGAACAGGCCATCGGTCGCCTTCATGATGTTGGCCTTATGCACGGCCGTCACCTTTTTGCGGCCGCAGCGGCGGGCGTACTCAAAAGCGTACTCCACAATGCGGCGGCTCTTGGCGATGGAAATCGGCTTGATTGAGATGGCGGAATCCGCGGCGAAGGTCTTCTGGCCCGAGCGCTCGACGAGCTGCGAGAGCTCCTCGACCTCGGCAGCGCCCTCATCGAACTCGATGCCGGCATAGAGGTCCTCGGTGTTCTCGCGCACGATAACCAGGTCGACGTCGCGGAAGCGCGAGCCGTCGCCCGGCTGCGACAGGCAGGGGCGCACGCAGGCGTACAGGTCAAAATGCTTGCGCAGGGCGACGTTAACGCTGCGGAAACCCGTGCCGACCGGCGTGGTGATGGGGCCCTTGATAGCAACCTTGGTCTCGGCGACCGCATCGAGCACATGTTGGGGCAGCGGCGTGCCAAACTCGTCCATGACGCCGGCACCGGCCTCCTGGACGTTCCAGTTGATCTGGACACCAGTGGCCTCGACCACGCGGCGCATAGCCTGCGTAATCTCGGGACCGATACCGTCACCAGGAATCAGGACTACATCGTGCGCCATAATCTGTTACTCCTCGTCTTCGGCGTCGTCAGATTTTTTTACGCTAGCACGCTTCTTCTTTTTGGAGAGATCCAGGCCAAAACGTTTAACAAGCATTTCGCAAATCTCGCTCGAACGGGCCTTGAGATAGCTACCCTTGCCGTTCTCGGCATCGAACTTAAGGCGCAGCGCGAGCTTCTCGGCGACCTCGGCGTCAATCTCGCCCTGACCAAACTCGTACAGGCAACCGAGCATGTCGCGATACTCGAGGTCGCCGTGGTAGCACTGGATGGCCTCGTCCAGGATGGGCCAAGCCTCGCGCGAACGCTCGACGCTCGTGGCGCCCCACACGCACAGCAGGCGGAAGGCGGCATAGCGCAGCGTGGAGGAAATCTCGTCGAACAGTGCGGTCTCGGCGCCCTCAAAGGCATCGCCCAGCTGCTCGGGGCAGGTGGTGGCGAGCGCCGCCAGGGCATCGAGGGCCTCCCAGCGGGTCTGAGCCTCGGGGCGGTCAAGTGCCTCGATCAGCGCGGGCACGCAGGGCACGACGCGCTGCGGATCGCGCTCGGCAAGCAGGTGCAGCACGCGGGCGGCAAACTGACGGATGCGGCGCGTGGGGCAGCCGAGCTCCTGAACCAGGCGGTCGACGGCGTTCTCATTCTCCTCTGCCAGCTGGAGCTGTGCCAGCTCCTCGTCGGTGAGCTGTTCGTCTTTATTTTCTGCCATAGTTACCTCTTCTTACTATTTCTTAGCGTGCTTGTCAGCACCCTTGCTGTCATCGGTGACCGAGATGAGCTGTCGGTCGGCCGCGCCATTGCGACGCGCACGGCGGCGCTCCTCGGCATCGCCCGCGTCGGCGGCGGCGCGGTGAGCCTTGTTAACGTTAAAGACCTCGTCGTGTTTGCGCCACGGACCGACGGACTCGCCAAAGCTCATCTTAAGGCCGGCGATAAAGCCGCCGAGCCAGCCGATCGGCGCAAACTGCACCAGCGGGAACAGCGAGAACACCCAGGTCAGCAGGATGTCTGCCGCCGCTCCCGCAAAGTTGGCAATCCAGTAGTCGCGCTTGGTGATGACGCGCTTTTCGCACGCCCACTGGCCGCACAAAAAGCCAATGTAGATCGCGAAGAGAAAGAGAACCAGCGCAAGCACCACGAACGTCCAGCTCATGGGCGCTACTCCCCGTGATGGTGGCCGCAGCAGCACTCGTGGCCATCATCATGGCCGTGGCCGCCGCAGCACTCGTGGTCCTCGCCATGGTGGTGGCCGCAACCGCACTCATGGTCGTCGCCGTGCTCGCCGCAACCGCAGCCGTCCTCGTGAGCACCGTGCTCTTCGGGACGATACTGCGACCAGTCCAGACCGGCGGCGATGGCGTCGGCCTCCTCCTTATAGAGGACCGTGATGGCCTGGGTGCCCAGCTTGGCACCACCGATGGCATCGAGCATGTCGTAGAGCGTAAAGGCCACGTCGGCGCCGGGCAGCGCAAGCTCGCGATCGTCGGCATAGGCGAGCGCCAAGCGCAGGTCCTTGATGAAGTGCTCGACCATAAAGCCGGGCTTGTAGTCGCCGTCGAGCGCCTTGGTAGCCAGGCTCTCCATGGCGCCGGACTTGCCGGTACCGCCCAGGATCATCTGGCGGGTCTTCTCCAGATCAAGGCCGCTCAACTCGGCAAATGCCATGGCGTCTGCCATGCCGACCATGCAGGCGCCCAGCGACACCTGGTTGGCGAGCTTGGCAGCCTGGCCCTTGCCGGCGCCGTCGAAGCAGCGGATGTTGGCCGCAAAGGTGGCAAGGATGTCGCGGAGCGGGGCGATGTCGTTCTCGGTAGCGCCCACGATAGCCGTGAGCGTGCCGGCGATAGCACCCGACTCGCCGCCGGTGACGGGGCAGTCAAACGCCATGCGACCGGAGACCTGGGCGGCCTCGGCAATGTCACGGGCGAGCTCGGGCGAGCTCGTGGTAAGGTCGATCAGGACCGCACCGGGCTTAGTGCACGCGAGCAGGCCGTCGCCCGCCAGGTAGAGTTCCTCGACCTCGGAGGGATAGCCCACCATGGTAAAGACGACATCGGCGTTCGCCGCGGCATCGGCCGGCGTATCTGCCCAGACGGCGCCGCGCTCGATAAGCGCCGCCGCCTTGGACTTGGTGCGGTTGTTGACCGTGACGGGATAGCCGGCGTCCAGAATGTGGCCGGCGATGGGGGCACCCATGATTCCGGTGCCAATGAATGCGACGGAGAGCTTGTTTGCCATGAAACCTTTCCTTTTGGGTTGGGTGTTGTTACCAGGTTGAATACTCGGTGCCAGCGTTTGGGCTGTGAGTCGAGGGCGATTACGGACGCAGCGCTTGCCTACTGACCGCGCACGCGGCGGGCGATACGGTCGGAAAGCGACGCCTTGTCGGCGCGGTTCTTACCCCAAAACGCGCAGCCCACCATGCCGGGGCCCACGTGCGAGCCGATGGTGGGACCCACGGAGCCGCGAATGATCGTGACGTCGGCGCAACCCTCCTCCTTGCGGATGGCGGCTTCGAGCCAGTCACCATCCTTTTCGGCATCGGCCGTCATGATGGCGATGGGCATGGTGCGATCGGGCACGTAGTTCTCGCGGAACGACTTGAGGATGGACTTGAGCGCCTTCTTGCGGCCGCGGTTGACGCCGATCAGCGACAGCGAGCCGGCCAGGTCGTAGGAGAGCTCGGGCTTGAC